>JAOPWA010000216.1 GCA_025965915.1 Dactylosporangium sp.
GACCGGCGAGCGCAGGTGCGCCGTGGAGCTCACCGACACGACGCGGGCTCCCCCGGCCAGGGCGAGGGCCGGGTGCAGTCCCGTGGCGAGCGCGAAGTGGCCGAGGTGGTTCGTGGCGAACTGCAGCGAGGCCGAACGCCACACCGCACCAAGGCTCGATGCACCAACCATGAGTACCGGCCCAGCCGGCGCTCGGGTCTCAGCCGGCGCTCGTGGCGGCCGCCACCTGGTCGAGTTCACTGGCGAGGAGCTTTGCACGCGCCCGGCTGATACCGCCCTCGCGTACCCGCTGGTCAACCTTGTGACGAAGGCCTGCCACCCGGTCCGCGACGGCATTGCCGTCGTCGAGCGGGTTGATGATGTTGAGCAGATCCTGGACGACGTCGGAGCGGATCGCGCCGGTCGTGCCGCCGTCGTCGACGCTGGCGCGAAGGCGGTCGACCGCGTCGCCCAGCGCGGACGTCGAACGGTTACCCGCTGTCGGGGACGGGACGGACGGGGAAGACGCGGCCGGTCCGGCCGCTGTGGCGCCGGGCGAAGCCGGGTGGGCCGCGCGCACTGTCAGGCCGCGGCCGCTCAGCCCACTGACGACCGCGAAGGCGACGACCGCCAGGGATACCAGGACGACGGCGAGCATCGCACCGAGGACGACGTTGCGGTGCACGCCCGGATACGTCTGCGGCTTCGACAGGTCGACGGTGGTCCACACCGCCGACCTGGTCGCCGCGGGCGACCCGGCGGTCGCCGGCGCAATACGGTACGTGTCGTATTCCCGGTTCGCCGCCCGTGTGGCAGCGCCGTTCGTGTCCTGTTGCAGGTTCGTCCCGAGTCCACGCAGAATACCCGCGACGGCATTCGCCGCCGGCCGGTCGCCGGGTGTTTCAGCGAGGCAACGCGAGACGAGCGCGGCGAAGCCGTCGGGTACCCCGGGCGGCAACGGAGCGGGCGCGTTCGCGCGTACCGTGGCAAGTTCCTCCCATTGCACCGCCGGATACGGTGGCGCGCCGGTGACCATCTCGTACAACAGGACGCCCAAGGCGTACACGTCGGTGGCCGCCTGGGCCGGGTGGCCGTCGAGCCGCTCGGGCGCGACGTACGCGGGTGTCCCGAAGGTGAAGCCGGTGGCGTCCTCGTCGGGCTCACCGATCGCGGCGCTGATGCCGAAGTCGACGACCTTGACACCACTCGGCGTGAGCATGACATTGCCAGGCGTCACATCGCGGTGCACGACGCCTTGGTCGTGAGCGGCGGCTAGCGCCTCGGCGGTCGCGACGCCGATGGCGGCCGCCTCCTGCCAGGACAGCGGTCCCCGCCTGAGGCGGGCGGCGAGCGACTCGCCACCGAGCAGCTCCATGATGACGAAGGGCCGGACCGCGCCGTCGGGGCTGACCGCCTCGGCGTAGTCGTGCACCGTGGCGACGTGCGGATGCGACAGCCGTGCCGCTGCGCGCGCCTCCCGGTGCACCAGGTGGTGCAACCCGTCCTCGACGTACCGGTCAGCGAGCAACTTGAGCGCGACGGGCCGTCCGAGCAGTTCGTCGCGGGCACGCCAGACGACTGCCATGCCACCGCTGTCGATGCGTGCCAGCAGGCGGTAACGCTGAGCCAGCAGCGCGCCTGTCGACGGCCATTTCCCCGTCATCACGGCAGCTCACCGGACTGGCAGCCACTTGTCAACATCGGGCGTTCCGGCCGGCGCGTTCCGGACGCCGCCGGAACGGACTTTCGGTAGGTTAGCCTCGATCAACACCAGAGCCGGATCAGTGAGCGGCCACAGGGCTCGCGAGATCGTCTCCGCGACGGAAAGGATGCGATGACGACCGAGCGCAACCGGTCGACGGGACGGCCGACCCTGGAGGAGGTGGCCGAGCGCGCGGGCGTCGGGCGGGGCACCGTGTCGCGGGTCGTCAACGGCTCGTCGCAGGTCAGCCCGCAGGCGCGGATGGCCGTCCAGCAGGCCATCGAAGAACTGAGCTACGTGCCCAACCGAGCTGCGCGGGCGCTGGTCACCAGCCGTACGGACTCGGTCGCGCTCGTCGTGTCGCAGGCCGGCGAGGGGTTCTTCGCCGAGCCGTTCTTCGGCCGCGTGACGCAGGCGGTCAGCGAGACTCTCGCCGGCACAGGACTGCAACAGCTCCTGGTGATCGTCCAATCACGGCAGGAGCGTCGCCTCGTCGACGAGTACCTGACGCGCCAGCACATCGACGGGGCGCTGCTGCTGTCGCTGCGCGGCAACGACACGCTGCAGGCCGAACTGGAGGAGCGGGGAGTGCCGACAGTGCGGGCCGGGCGGCCGGCCCGCGGCCAGCCGGCCTGCTTCGTGGACGCCGACGACCGGGGCGGCGCGCAGGAAGCGGTATCCCACCTCGTCGAGCGGGGTCGCCGACGGGTGGTGGCGATCGTGGGACCGCATGACGCCGCGGCCGGTGCCGCCCGCCTGGCCGGATACCGGGACGTCGTCGGCGCCGGACTCGTCGCGTACGGCGACGTCGGTGAGGATGGCGGCGCGGCCGCCATGCGCGAGCTACTGGACCGCCAGCCAGACCTCGACGCCGTCTTCGCGGCGTCCGATTCTTTGGCGGCCACCGCGCTGCGCGTACTGGAGGATGCCGGCCGGCGGGTCCCCGACGACGTGGCCATCGTGGGGTTCGGCGACTCGATCCTGGCCCGGCACACAAGACCGGCGCTGACTACCGTGCATCAGCCGGTCGAGGCGGTCGGCCGGGAGATGACCAGACTGCTACTCGCCCGCATCCACGGCGAGCCGGTGGGGCGGGCCGAGGTGGTGCTGGACACCCGCCTGGTCGTCCGCGAGTCCTCCTGAGGGCGGCGTGCGCACAGCGACCGGGACGCCGGTGGTGACGGTCGGCACCTGATCCGTGACCCTTCGTGCACCAACCGAGCACCGCTATCACCCATATCCACTGATAGCAGGCAACTGCAGCTACAAAACGAGACGTTTACCTGTTCAGGTCCGCAAACGTGTCATAGCCTCTGCGTGGGAGCGCTCCCGATCTGCTCAACCCCCCAGCAACAAGGAGCACAATGACACTTCCACATCCAATACGCGCCCTAGGGGCCGCCGGCCTGCTGCTCGCAAGCTCGGTCGTCGCCATCGCCGCCGGTGGCACCGCGCACGCCGACACCCAGATCTGCGACAAATTCGGGTCGACAACCATCCAGAACCGCTACATCGTCATGAACAACGCCTGGGGCGCCGACACCCCACAGTGCATCAACCCGACGAACAGGGGCTTCACAGCCACAGCAAAGCACCAAAAACCCACCAACGGCGCACCGGCCTCGTACCCGTCGGTCTACTTCGGCTGTCACTACACCAACTGCTCACCTGGCACCAACCTGCCGATGCAGGTCAGCCAGATCAGCAGCGCGACGAGCAGCATCAGCTACTCGTACCCGGGCAGCGGCGTCTACGACGCCGCCTACGACATCTGGC
>JAOPWA010000224.1 GCA_025965915.1 Dactylosporangium sp.
TGCGTCGCCCGCCGCCGCGAGGCCTACTACGCCGCCATCGCCACCCGCGGCGACCTCCGCGCCCGCCTCGACCTCACCACCCACCTCGGCATGCCCATCGCACACACCGCCTGACAACGGCACGAAGAAACGTCGGCGAAAAACTCAGGTCCTCACCTGGACCGCCGATATGACCGACAGACCGGGCCACGGATGGACCGGCAAGAGACTCAACTCAAGGAGGAAGAACCATGGGTCTTCGTATCAACTCCAACATCTCGGCGATGAACGCGTACCGCAACCTCGCCACCACCGACAAGGCCATGAAGAACTCGCTCGAGCGGCTGTCGTCGGGTCTTCGGATCAACAAGGCCGCCGACGACGCGGCCGGCCTGTCGATCAGCCAGGGCCTGCAGGCGCAGATCGGTGGCCTGCAGGTGGCGGCGCGTAACGCTCAGGACGGCGTGAACGTCGTGCAGACCGCCGACGGTGCCCTGAACGAGAGCAGCGCGATCCTGCAGCGCATGCGTGACCTCGCGGTGCAGGCGTCCAACGGTGGTTCCCAGGACGCTACCGCGCAGGGGGCGGCCGACACCGAGTTCCAGCAGCTCAACAAGGAGCTGGACCGGATCTCGCAGACCACGAAGTTCGGCAGCCAGGCGCTCCTGAGCGGGTCCTACAGCGGCGTGTTCCAGGTGGACTCCAGTGCCGGCACCGGTTCGACGATCGGCGTCGACCTGACCGCCAGCGGTGCGCTCAGCGGCCTCACCGCGTCCGCCAGCGGTGGGACGGCGATCTCCGGGTTCGACTCCGCGGGCCTGCAGACCTCGACCCTCGCGCTGACGGACACCACCGCGGCGGTCGCGGCCATCAAGCAGCTGGACACGTCCATCCAGAACGTGTCCACTGTTCGGGCGACCCTGGGTGCCTACCAGAACAGGTTCGAGCACACGATCAACAACATCAACGTTGCGATCGAGAACCTGTCCGCGTCGAAGTCGGCCATCACCGACACCGACATGGCGCAGGAGATGACGAACTTCTCGAAGTCGCAGATCCTGACCCAGGCCGGTACCGCGATGCTGGCCCAGGCCAACCAGTCGTCTCAGGGCGTGCTGAAGCTCCTCGGCTGATGGAGTTAACCCCAACTGAATAACAACTTCACAGCTATCCGGAGGGGTGGTCGGCGGGACCGCTGACCACCCCTCCGGGCGTTTTCGCACGAACCCCACGTGCGATCAGTACGGAGGGAGCAGCACGGTGGTCAGTACAGGCGCGGTCGACGGCCTCATCAGCGGTATGAGCACGTCTGCGGTCATCGCCCAGTTGATGCAGCTCGAGGCGATGCCGCAGACGAACCTGAAGAACCAGGTCTCGAAGGAGAACCTGACCATCTCGGCCTACCAGGCGATCAACAGCAGGATGGCCGCCCTGAAGACCGCGGCCGAGGCGTTCACGCCCCCGAACTCGCTGACCCCGACGAACCCGACGTGGCAGGCGGTCAAGGCAACGTCGTCGGCCACCTCCGTCACCGCTACGGCGACGACCGGCGCTACCGTCGGCAGCCTCACCTTCGACGTGACGGCGCTGGCGAAGGCGCAGGTGACGACCGCGAACGTGGCGGCGACCGGTCCGGTCACCACGGGCTCCGGGCTCGACCTCACCGTCGCGGGGACGCTCACCCACGTCAACATCACGACCGACACCGCCCAGGGCGTGGCGGACGCGGTCAACGCGGCGAAGCTCGGGGTGACCGCCGCCGTCGTCACCACCTCGACGGGCACGGTCCTTCAGTTCAGCGGCGACAAGACCGGAGCGGCGAACACGTTCACGGTCGCCGGGCTCTCCTCGCCCACCACCAATATGACCGCGGCCACCGACGCGAAGATCACCATCGGCGACCCGGCCGCCGGTGGCTACGTCGTCACCAGCGCCACCAACACGTTCAGCAACGTGCTGAAAAACGTGACGCTGAACGTGTCGCAACTGGCGACCGGCGTGACCGTGAACGTGACCTCCGACCAGGACTCGATGGCCGACAAGATGCAGGCCCTGGTCGACGCCGCCAACGGGGCCGTTGCCCTGATCGGCACCTACACCTCGTACAACTCCTCCACGAAATCCGGCGGAGCTCTGACCGGCGACTACACCGTGCGCCAACTGCGGGACAACACCATGTCCTCGGTCAGCAGCGGGCTCAGCGGATACGGCAGCTTCAAGCAGTTCGGTGTCCAACTGGACAAGAGCGGCAAGCTCACCTTCGATCGCAGCGCCTTCCTCGTCGCGTACAACGCCGATCCCGCCAAGGTGCAGAACGGCGTGGCCAACGGCCTGGCCAAGAGCCTGGACACGGTGGCCGTCGCCGCGACCGACTTCGTCAGCGGGAGCCTGACCACGGCGATCCAGAGCGGCAACAACCAGGTCAGCGACCTCACCAAACGGATCAGTGACTGGGACACCCGACTGCAGTTGCGGCAGAAGATGCTGCAACGGCAGTTCGCCGCCATGGAGTCCGCCCTCGGGACGTTGAAGAACCAGTCCACCTGGCTAGCCGGCCAGATCGCCGGCCTCCCCAGCACAAGCGGTAAGTGAGAAACTCGATGACGAATCCCGCACTTCGCGCCCGCTACCTGGCCCAGTCGGTCACCACGGCGTCCCCGGGCCAACTCCTCGTCATGTTGTACGACCGGCTGGTCGTCGACCTGACCCAGGCCGAGGAGGCGCTGCGAGCCGGCGACCGGGAACTCGGTTCGGCTCGCCTGATGCACGCGCAGGACATCGTCGCGGAGCTTCGGGGCACCCTGGACGTCAGCGCGTGGGAGGGCGCGGCCGGCCTGTCCCAGATCTACGGATTCCTGCTCACCGAGCTGATCAAGGCCAACGTTCGCGGTGACGCCGACGTGGCCGCTTCCTGCTGCGGTCTGGTCGAGCCGCTGCGTGATGCGTGGCGGGAGGCGCTCCAGATGACGCGGGCGGTCGACACGGCCGCCGCCTCGGCGGCAGGCGCCGTCCCAGCCCGGGTCGCGTGAATCGACCGTGACCGTCGACTGGCACCACGCCTGGACAGCCGCGCTCGACGAACTCGAGGCCGACGTGGATCGGGTCGAGGCGCTGCTCGCCGACGAGCATCGGGTACGCGATCTGCCAGCGGTCGACCCATGGTCACCCCCGGCGGGGCTCGGCCCGCTCCCGTTGGACCTGCGCCCCCGCGCGGACTCGATCCTCAGCCGGCAGCTCGCCGCCGCGCAGTCCCTCGCACTCACGATGGTGGGAAACCGCCGCCAGTTCGAGATGACGGCCCGTATCGAGGCAGGCGACGAGCCCCGCAGACCGGCCTACCTCGACTGCGCCATCTGACCACACGCATACCGCGGCCTCAGATCGGCTGTGGCCCTATCGGTTGATGACCGAATTGGGTAGTTCTCAGAACCGGACGGTCGTTGCCGATACAAACCACGTGAGCCGACTTCCTATCTCCATCATCGTCACCGCCAGCGGCAGTCCGAATGACTTCCGCGCGTGTCTCGAAGCCCTGCGCCCCACCCTGGGCGCCCGGGACGAGGTCGTTTGCGTTTTCCCGGTCGACCGGACCGATCTGCGCGACACGCTCCGCGGCAAGACGTGGCTGAGGGTGCTCGAAGACGACTCCGGCGATCAGGCGACCCGTTGGTCGATCGGGTGTGACGCCACGCGGCACCCGGTAATCGTCCTTCTCGACGGGGACGTCGTCGTCTCCGCGCACTGGCTGGATCCGGTTCTCGAGGCACTGAATGACCCGGAGGTCGTGGCCGCAGGACCACGGTGCCACCTCAGCCTCGGCCCCCAGGGTGCCCACCTGCCAGATGAGGCGACGGACAGCGTCCCAAAATTCAAGGTGCACGCACGGCTCTGGCGTCAGGAGCACGCCGGGCGTTTCAGCGACGTGGACCGGCTTGGGCCGGTCTGCGTCGCGATCCGTCGCGACGCCCTCGCCCGGGCCGGCGGACCGGCCGCGAACCTGCCCTACGACGACTTGCGCTCGCAAGGCCGGCTGGTCATCACACACGGCGCGCTCGTCGCCCACGTGGGTAAGGAGCAGTGCTCCCTGCACCTGCCCGATACGTTCGACCAGGCGCCTCTCCTGTCCGCCTGCATGATCGTCAAGGACGAGGAAGACGTCCTCGCCGACTGTCTGACAGCGCTGCGGGACTTCGTCGACGAGATAGTCGTGTATGACACCGGCTCCACCGACCGAAGCCGGGACATCGCCCGTGAGCACGGCGCCCGCGTGATAGAAGGCTACTGGAACGACCACTTCGGTGACGCGAGAAACCGGGCGCTGGCGCACTGCACGGGACAATGGATCCTCGGTGTCGACGCGGATGAGGTCATCACCGGTGATCCCACCGAGATGCGTGTGCAGCTATCCGCCAGCACGGCACCCGCCCGTTTCATCGGGGTGGCGAGCATTACCGGGCACGGCACCGGGGTGT
>JAOPWA010000444.1 GCA_025965915.1 Dactylosporangium sp.
GGGGTGCGCCCGGGCGGCGCGGCGCAGCGCCGGCTTGGAGACGTCGACCGCGATGCCGAGATCATCCGGGCGGGCCTCCAGCAGCGCCGCCAGGTGCTGCCCGGTGCCCGAGCCGACGTCCACCACCACGCCGGGAGGCCGGCTACCCACCGCCGCCACGAGCGCGTCCGTCAGTACCCGGAAATGTCCCGCCGCGAGCAGTTCCTGACGGGCGGAGATCATCTCAGCGGTGTCACCAGGGTGGGTCAGTCGCCCCGCGCTCAGGTCGACGTACCCCTGCCGGGCGAGGTCGAAGCTGTGCCCCTGCGCACAGCGCAGGGTGGCCGTAGCGAGGGTCAGCGGCGCCGCGCACACGGGGCAGCGCAGGCGCTCGATGATGTCTGCGCGCACCCGACCATCATGGCCGTAGGGTCGGGGGATGCCTGCACCCACCCAAGAAGAGATCCGGCTGGCGCCGAAGGTGCTGCTGCACGACCACCTGGACGGCGGCCTGCGCCCGGCGACGATCATCGAGCTGGCCGACGCCGTCGGGCACCCCGTGCCCAGCACCGACGCGGGCGAGTTGGGCCGGTGGTTCGCTCAGGCGGCGGACTCGGGATCGCTGGAGCGCTACCTGGAGACGTTCGCGCACACCGTCGCGGTGACCCAGACAGCCGAGGCGCTGCACCGGGTGGCGGCCGAGTGCGCACTCGATCTCGCCGCCGACGGAGTGGTGTACGCGGAGGTCCGGTTCGCCCCGGAGCAGCATCTGGAGCACGACCTCACCCTGCCCGAGGTGGTGGAGGCGGTCCTCGCCGGCTTCGCCGACGGGACCGCGCAGGCGGCAATGGCCGGTACGCCCATCCGGGTGGGAACGCTCCTCACGGCGATGCGCCACGCGGCGAGGTCGATGGAGATCGCCGAGTTGGCGGTGCGCTACCGGGACAAGGGCGTGGTCGGGTTCGACATCGCCGGCGCCGAGGCCGGATACCCGCCGACCCGGCACCTCGACGCATTCGAGTACCTGCAGCGGGAGAACTTCCACTTCACCATCCACGCCGGGGAGGCGTTCGGGCTGCCCTCCATCTGGCAGGCGATCCAGTGGTGCGGTGCCGACCGGCTGGGCCACGGCGTGCGCATCGTCGACGACATCGACGCCGCGTCCGGCCGGCTGGGACGGCTCGCGGCGTACGTGCGGGACAAGCGGATCCCGCTTGAGCTGTGCCCGTCGTCGAACGTGCAGACGGGTGCGGTCCCGTCGATCGCGGAGCACCCGATCGGCCTGCTGCGGGACCTGCGTTTCCGGGTCACCGTCAATACCGACAACCGCCTCATGAGCCGCACCAGCATGACCCGGGAGATGACGCTGCTGGTCGACGCGTTCGGCTATGGCTGGGCCGAGCTGCAATGGTTCACTGTCAACGCGATGAAGAGCGCGTTCATCCCCTTCGACGAGAGGCTCGCCCTGATCAACGAGAGCATCAAACCGGCGTACGCCAAGCTGCTCGGATGATCGTCGGTGGTGCGACTCGGTCGAGCCGCCTCAGGCCTCGGCCGAACGGCTGCGCCGTCTGTTCGGTCTCAGGCCTCGGCCGAACGGCTGCGCCGTCCGGTCCGCGAGGGCCTGCTTCGGTGTGTCTCGGTGGACGACGACGGGCGGGCCACCCTCGCCCGTCCGGACTTTTGGCACTGGTGAGTATTAGCGCTAATGGGCAAGCGATCCGAAAGAACTCACAAGACTGATCCCGACATTTACGACTTTCTGTCAGTCAACAAGGGGCCCGGAGAGGTGATTCCGCTGCCTATGGCCATTGTGGGGTTTACTAGCGCGGTTAGGGGAGGGCTCGCTGGGCTTTCTCTTTGCCACCAGACATGGTGGAATCTCGGGGGTCTGGCCCGAAATTGGGTCGGCCGGTTGCGGGTGCCTACTTTTCGTCAGGCACCGGTTCGGAGGGCGGTGAGGTGAGCAAACGGCCAACGGCGGGGACTCAGAAGTTCTCGCGTGTGCGCCTGCCGATGGGCTGGCTGCGTAACGCGCCCATCTGGTCCAAGCTCGGGCTCATCATGATCGTGCCCACCATTGCCACCGTTGTGGTCGGCATGTTGGGCCTGGTTGACAACTACCACCGCGCCAGTGACGCCGATCAGTCGCGCCTGCTGGCCGGCCTCACGGCCGACAGCGGCGCGTTGGTGCATGAGCTGCAGAACGAGCGGGCCGCTTCCACCTTGCTCCTGGGTGGTCCGAGCAATGACGCCCGTGCGGCGTTCGACCGCCAGGCGGCCGCCACCGACGAGGCCAACAAGCGGTACCGGCTGCGCCGTACCGCCCTCGCCGGTCTTCCCGCCGACTTCCGTGGCCAGCTCAACCGCATCGACACCCAGTTGTCCGATCTGACCAAGCAGCGCGATCAGATCAAGACGAGCAGTCAGCAGAACGCCACCGAGCCGACCACGCTGAGTAACGCCATTTTCCGATACCAGACCCTCATCGGGGACCTGGTATCCATCCGGGGCTCGGCGGCTCAACTCGCCAACGACCAACACCTCTCCGGCGACATGCGCGCTTCGGCCGCCCTGTCGCAGAGCAAGGAATACCTGGCCGAAGAGCGCGTGGTCGTACTGCAGGCGCTGCTGCAGCGCTCGATGCCGGTGCAGATGAAGGTGCAGTTCATCGGCACGCTCAAGGGCCAGGAGCAGGCTCTGCGGCAGTTCCAGGCGGTCGCCGTGCCGCCACAGCGGGCGCTCTACGACAAGACCGTGTCCGGCGCCGACCGTCGCGAGGCCGAAAACTTCCAGAGCACCATCTCCAGCCTCGGCGGCGATGAGCTGCCCGGCGACATCTTCACGCCCGGTCAGTGGGACAGGGCGATGGTCGGTCAGGCCGATCTGGTCCGCAAGGTCGAGACCGCGCTCGACACGCACGCCGTGAGCGACGCCGCGAGCCTGCGCGATCAGTTGCAGCGGCGGATGGTTCTCCAGGTCGGCATGCTGCTCGGCCTGCTCATGCTGTCCATCCTCTTCGCGTGGATCGTCGCCCGGTCGATGGCCCGTTCGCTTCGCGAACTGCGCCACGGCGCGCTCACCGTCGCGCAGTACGGCCTGCCACAGGCGGTCGCCCGGCTGCGCGATCCGCAGCTGGCAAGTCAGGCCACGCCTCAGCAGCTGGCGGCCCAGATCGCCGAGCCGCTGCCGGTCCGCAGCCACGACGAGTTCGGGCAGGTGGCCGAGGCGTTCAACGCCGTCCACCTGGAGGCGGTCCGCACCGCGGCTGAGCAGGCAGCGCTGCGCGCCAGCGTCGCGACGATGTTCGTCAACCTGGCCCGTCGAAGCCAGATCCTGGTCGACCGACTCATCGGCCACCTCGACCGGCTGGAGCGCGGCGAGGAGGACCCCGACCGGCTCTCCGAGCTGTTCCAGCTCGACCACCTGGCCACCCGGATGCGCCGCAACGACGAGAACCTGCTGGTGCTCGCCGGTGCCGACTCCACCCGTATCCAGCGCGAGCCGGCGCCGCTGATGGACGTGCTGCGCGCGGCC
This sequence comes from Dactylosporangium sp., assembly GCA_025965915.1. Lineage (GTDB taxonomy): Bacteria > Actinomycetota > Actinomycetes > Mycobacteriales > Micromonosporaceae > Planosporangium. The sequence goes on from JAOPWA010000444.1 coordinate 3,517, forward strand.
CAGTCCGAGGTGGAGCACTACACCCGGATCGAGTTCGGCATGATCGACCGGGACGTCGAGATCGCACCGCACTCGGTCAACGACATGGTCCACCTGATTGCCGAGCTCCTCGACAACGCCACCGCGTTCTCCCCGCCGGACTCGCCCGTGGTCGTGGAGGCGCGCCGGGTCGGTGACCGGGCCGTCCTCATCGTCGAGGACCGCGGTATCGGGATCTCACCGGATCAGCTGAGAGAACTCAACGAGCGACTCGCCAACCCGCCCATGGTGGACGTCGCCGTCTCCCGGATGATGGGCCTCGTCGTGGTCGCGCGACTGGCTGCTCGGCATGGCGTCAAGGTCGAGCTGCGGCCGGCGCGCGAACGGGGCACGGTTGCCGACCTGACGCTTCCGGCCAGCGTTCTCGTGCCGCGGGCTCTTGCCGGGCGCGGTGGCATGCCGGTCGCGGGTTCGCGCGAGCTGGCAGGCGCCGACCGTCCGACCGGAGCGCCTGAGCGCTCGCCCCTCGGACCGCCGCTGGCTCTCGAAAGCGCGTCATCCGCTGTCGCCCCTCCCATCGCGCCGCGCGAACCCGCCGGCACCGGCGCTTTCCCGAGCATGGACGTGAGTCCGTGGATCGGTGTCGACCAGGGCGTGGGCGCCAGCTCGGGCGTACCGGGTCCGGCGCTCAACGGTTCGGCCAGCGGCCCGTTCACGGGCCCGTCCGACCAGACCAACTCCCGCCCCTTCGGTGACAGCGGCACCGGTGCGACCGGGTTGTTCGGCGGCTCTCACCCGACAAGCGGTGCCCCATGGGGCAGCGGGGACGCCGGCTCGTCCACGGCAACACCGAGCCGCGGACAGCCCCCGGCGTGGTCGGATCTCATCGGCAACGGCGGCAGCGGCAGCGGAGACAATGGCGCGGCTCGTCCGCCCGCTCCGCCGCAGGACGGTGCCCCGCTGCCGCAGCGGCGGCCGACCGAGCCGTCGCAGCCCGACAGCGCGGCCGCTGCCGGCGACGGTATGGCCATCCCGCGCCAGTGGCCGCTGCACAACGGGGCGCAGGGCGAGGACGGCGCCGCGTCGCTGCCTGAGGCACCTGTCGTGCCCCAGGCTCCCGGACAGCCCCATGCCCACCACCCGGCCGACGAGGCGGGCAACCGGGCGGCCGGTGTCACGCCCGCCGCTCCTCCGGCCTGGCCTCCGGTGCCCAAGCAGGCCGAATCCGAGGTCGTCGCCAGCGCCGAGCCGCCCTACGTGCCGCCGGTGTTCTCCGCCGCGCTTGACATGACCGCGGAGATGCCACGTGTACGCGTGGACTGGGAGCAGGATGCCGATCACACGGCGCCGGCTGCGGCTGGACCCAACGGCGGCACCGGCCAGCGGTTCGCGGACGAGACGATGGAGCTACCGATCTTCCGGGAACTCGAGTCGGCCTGGTTCCACAAGCCGAGTTCCGGGCCGATCGAGGCGGTGTCCACCAACGGGACGCCCGCAACCGACACGGAGTCCCATGAGCGGGCGTCCGTGCCGTCCGCGACGCCGGAGCGCAACGGCATTCCGGCCGCGGCCAGCAGTCCGCTAGCCGCTGTGGAGGCTTCGGACGAGTCGGCCGTACCAGCGATGTCTTCGGCGCAGTTCGACGCCGAGACGAGGCAGTCCCAGGTGCCGGCGGAGTCGCCCTCGTGGCAAACCGCGGCAGACGAGGGCTGGCAGGCCGCCTCGGCGCTCGCCGAGGAGCAGGACTTCATGACGACCCCCACGGGCCTGCCCAAGCGGGTGCCCATGTCCCAGCTTGTCCCCGGTGGGGTCGAGAAGGGTACTGTCAGCGCGCACAAGCGCACGCCGGAGGCCGTGCGTGGCCTGCTGTCGGCGTACCACCGCGGTGTTCAACGCGGCCGGAGCAACAAGTCCGGTGATGCGAAGACCCCGGAGCACACCACGGCCGGACCACAAAGTTCGCAAGGTGGCAAGGAGCAAGAAGCATGACGACAACGCAGGATCTCGGTTGGCTGCTGGCCAACTTCGCCGATCGCGTGCCCGGTGTTGCACACGCGGTCGCCGTTTCCGCCGACGGACTGCTCTTGGCTTCATCGCGCGACCTTCCGAGGGACCGGGCCGACCAGCTCGCGGCGATTTCGTCCGGTTTGGTCAGCCTGACCCAGGGAGCGGCCCGTTGCTTCGAGGGCGGTGCCGTGCTGCAGACCGTGGTGGAGATGGACAACGGTTTCCTCTTCCTCATGTCGATCTCCGACGGCTCGTCGTTCGCGGTGCTCGCCGCCCGTGCGTGCGACGTCGGTCAGGTGGGATACGAGATGGCGCTGCTGGTCGACCGGGTCGGTGACGCCCTGACGCCGTCGCCGCGGCCAGCCGCTTCGCTTCTGGGCTGAGAGGCCGTTGCAGCAACAAGTCGCACGTGGGATAGCCGGGTCGAGGAGCGAGGAGGTGAGCGGCGAGAATGGCCGAGCGTGATGAGCCGAGCGGGGCACTGGTGAGGCCTTATGCCGTCACCCGTGGCCGCACCCGGCCGAGGCTGAACATTGCGATCGAGGCGCTGATCGAGACCACCGTGCGGGGACGCACCGCCGGTGGGAGAGGCAGTGCACAGGGACAGGAGCAGCAGTACATCGCCACGTTGTGCGATGGCCGGCTGCAGTCGCTCGCGGAGATCGCCGCGCGGATGCAACTGCCGCTCGGTGTGGCGCGGGTTCTCATCGCGGACATGGCAGCGGATGGATTGGTAGCCGTGTACGCGCCGACCTCGTTCGACGATAACGACGCGGTGGGCACAGAACTGCTGGAAAGGGTGCTCAGTGGACTTCGGAGGCTCTGACATGACGGCGCACCGCTCGTCGTCCGGGCGGGTCACGTCAGCGAAGATTGTCATCGCCGGCGGGTTCGGCGTGGGCAAGACCACGCTGGTGGGATCGGTCTCGGAGATCACGCCGCTGACCACCGAGGCGATCATGACGTCAGCCGGCGTGGGCGTCGACGACACCCGGCAGGTGCCTGGTAAGACGACGACCACGGTCGCAATGGACTTCGGCCGGATCACGATCGACCGTGATCTGATCCTCTACCTGTTCGGCACACCGGGCCAGACGCGGTTCTGGTTCATGTGGGACGAGCTGGTGCGAGGCGCGATCGGCGCGGTTGTCATGGTCGACACTCGTCGTCTCGCCGACTGTTTCGCCGCGATCGACTTCTTCGAGCACCGTCGGCTGCCGTACCTGATCGCCATCAACTGCTTCGACGGCGTTCAATACCACAACCCCGAGGACGTACGAGAAGCGCTGGCGATCTCGTCGGACGTGCCGGTGGTCTCCTGTGACGCCCGCACCCGGGAGTCGACCAAGCAGGTGCTGATCTCACTGGTCGAGTACGTATTGACCATGCGGCGTACCCGTACGCCGACCCCGGCCTAAGCGCTCGCTTCGTCACATGCGGTCCGGCCCCGTTCGCTTCGGCGACCGGGGCCGGACCAGCCGTGCCTGATAACCGCCTACCTGCCCGTCGATGCCCCACGAGTACTCACGGAGGCGGGCAACCCGTGAACGTACTCACGGAGGCGGGCAACCCGTGAACGGCCGCGTCGGCGCCACCACCGTTCCGGATGAACGGTAGCCGCGCCGTCACGTCAGCGGCGGGCCGACCGGTACTCGTAGCCGCGCTCGTCGTCGCCCTGGTCGCGGCTGAAGTCCCAGCCGCCGGTCGATTCTCGTCCCGGCCGCCCGCCGACCCTGTAGCCACCGACCTCCTGGCCGCGCCGCCAGCCTCGGAAGTATCCAGACGTGTGGGCGGCGATCGCCGCGGGGTCGCGGACGACGCGGAGCGGGCGCTCGGACGTGATGGGCGAGCCCGGTACGAGGTTTTCCTGGGGCACCCGGCGAGGCAGACCGGACTCGGTTTCCGCGCCGACCGCTGGCTGCGCCGCGTGCTTGGCGGCGCGCCAGCCCTCGTCGGAGGCGTTGGCGAACTCGGGCTCGGCCTCCTCCTCACCGAAGTGGTCGGTGAACCACGCCGACCGGGCCTCAGCGAATATCAACAGGTCACCGTCGACTTCGTCCTTGGTGGGTGGCTCGGAGGGCTCGGCGCTCGGCTTGCGTGAGCTGACCGGGCGGCTGAGCCGCTCGTCACCGTTGGCCGCGCCGTTGAGGGTGCCGTTGGCCGCGCCGTTGGCCTCTACCAGCCGGAGTGCGGGTGGTTCGAGGCGGAGGTCGCCGCTGAACCCGTCGCGGTACTGCGGGGGCTCGCCCGACAACGCCGGATCGGTCAGCGGTGCCGGCTCGACGAGGCGCAGCGCAGGCGGCTCGGCCGGCAGGTCGGTTGACTGCCAGGGCGGCATGATCCGACCTTCGCGCTGAGCCAGGTCCGCGGCGGATGTCTCCGCGGCGGGAAGGTCGACGGCGCGAGAGAAGTCCAGGCGGGGCATCTCGGTGCGGGGCGTCTCGGTGCGGGGCGTCTCGGTGCGGTGCGGGAGATCCGTGGGACGGCTCTCCGGTACCCGTCGACTCTCCGTGCGCCCCTCGGCGGGCTGTCGGTAGGCGTGCGGCTGCACAGCCCGGGCGGCTTCGTCGGACTCGCGCGTACCCTCGCCGACAAGCGGCCAGCTGGCGCGTGAGCCAGGGGGCGACACGTCGGCCGCGGGCCGGGCTCCGGCTTCTCCGGCGTACTCGGGAAGCACGCGACCGTAGCCTTCGGCGTCGCCCCGGCCCGGGGCAGGTGATGACTGTTCCCGCGGACCCGAGACCGGTGACGGCCCGTTAGGTGTCGGCACGGACGTCCTGGTGGTCGGTCGGGCCGGCAGAGGTGCGGACGGGTGCCCGGACGCCATCGTGAAGCTCGGCCTCGCAGGCTCGGGCGCCGTGGTGGTGCGCGAGTCGACGAACGGCGCGACCGCCGGTGGCGTTGGACCGGTCGGGTAGGCCGGCGTCAGGCCGGGCGGTGGGACGGACGGTACCTGCTGCGACCGGACGACCGCAGGCTCGGGCTGTGCCTGGGCGGCCGGGTGGACCGGAGTGGGGACCGTCGCCGGCGGTGGAACCGGGATCGCCGCGGGAGGTGTCTGCAGGGGGACCGGTGGCGGCGGTGGTACATGGACCGGAATCGGGGCGGCCGCCGGGGTCTGCACCGGTGTCGGCGCGTGCACCGCGGCGGCTTGCTCCTCGGCCTGCTTCTCGGCGGCTCGCCGTGCGGAGCGCGTGCGGGGAGCCGACTGGACCACGGACGGCTCGGCGGCACCGGTGCTGTGGATTCCGGGGGTGGCTGCCGCCGCGGCGGGTTTCGCAGCACGCGTGGCGGCGGCCGGTGACATGGCGGGCGCGACGGAGGCCGGCGACGCAGCAGGCGCGACGGGGGCCGCCGGTTGGACCACCGCAGGTGGTGCCGACTGCGGCTTGACCGCCGCTGGCGGCGCGGAGCGCGGGCGGACCGCGGCCGACCGGGTACGGCGGCCGGCGGCGGTACGGGTCGACTCGTCCGTGGACGGGGGTGCCCCTGCCGGCTCGGCGGTAGACGCGGCTCCCGCACGGCTACGGGATGGGGACGTGTGCGGCACGGGCGCACCGGCCGTCGGCATGCGGGCGGAGAGCACCGACACCAGGGCGGTCGCGCCGGCGTCACAGGCGCGTACTGCGGCGACCGACTGACGTACGGTCTCGGCCACGGCGCTGGTGATCGAGCGGCTCATCCCGGTGCGACGGGGTGTCTCGGCGATCGCCACGCGCAGTGCGGTCACGGCTTCGGTGAGGGTGGCCGAATCGGCCACGCCCGACTCGGCCAACTCGGCGATCGCCTGGGCGTCGCGTCCGCGCCCGTTGGCGTTGCTGCCAAGTGGACCCGGCTCGGGTAGGGCGTCGAGGATGGCGAGCGGGATCGGCTCCGCGGGGTCGGGGAACGCGCGCAGGGCGGCTGGATACAGCTCCCGGAGCACCTCGCGCAGCGTCGCCGCGGCGCCCTGCCGGCCGGTGGTGACGGCGGCGTGTGCGGCCAGTACCGGCTTCAGCCCGAGAAGGTCCCGCGGGGTTGCCTGGGCGACGGCGGACAGAACGCCCGCCTGAAGTGCCCGTGCCAGTCCGATGGCCCGCCGCTCCGCGGGGCTGGACTGGATCTCGTCGGAGGACTCGTCGTCACCGAAGCGTTCGGCATAGTCCTCGGCTGAGTCCTCGTCGGTGTAGGCGAGGTAGCGGCCCGCTGCGGTGAGCAGCCTGATGACAATATGTTCGTCACTGTCCGCGGCGACCGCCACGGACTCCAGCCCGTTCGAACGCTCCGCGAGCAGGGAACCCAGTTCGGCGAAGCCGGTCGCGTCGTCGCTGATGTCACAGATGTCCAGGAGGCGGCCGGAGTCGTCGACAACGGCGACGGTGAGCCAGGTCTCGGAGCCCGGTGGTGCGGCGTTCAGGTCTGCCGATGCCAGACCGCAGTACACCCGTACGAGCGCCACCGCGTCGTCCTCCTCTCGGGACAGTTGTCATGTACCTGTATACGCACCCTGACCGGACCCTGTCCCTGATCCGTTCGGTGCCCGCCGTCGAGGTTGGCCTCAACGGCTTTCACTATTCACATTCCTGGTCGAAGACGCGACTCGACCTTGTCGATGTGGTGGGCATCAGTGCCCACCACATCGACCCGGCTCAGGCGCCGCATCTTCTCGCACTGCTCATCGGGATGATGCTCCCTGGTCAAGGGTCAGTTGCGCCAGTCCACGACGGCAGAGATCTTGCCTATCACCGTGCGCCAACTCAGCGCTGCGGTAGTTTGTGGGTCAATTTTGCGAAGTCTGCGACGTGCGAAGAAAGACCCGAAGCCACCCGCTTCGACCGTCCGGAGGCCTTCGTCCAGATCGTCGAGCGGTGAACCTGCCGAGAGAGCGGCCATCACGGGCTGTATCCGCAACGCGTACGCGACGTCCCGAGCGACCTCACCGGCCTGGATGAGCAGTGCCGGATCCCATACGTCGTGACCGCCACGCAGGTTCTCCACCACCAGGTCCAGTTCGTAGCGGTCCTCGTCGAGCGGGACGATGTCTTCCGGCTCGACACGTTCGCGGACCTCGTCCCAGGTGTCGAGCTGCGTCAGCTCGTGGTCGGCGCCACTTCGGACGTACTCGACCAGCCCCTCCGGGCTCCGGAACAGCAGCAGCTTTCCGTCCTCGGCCAGAAAGACCGGAACGTCCTGCGGCTCGGCCGCCTCTTCGGTCTCGCCCTCTTCGGCCTCGCCCTCTTCGGTCTCGCCCTCGGAGGCTGGGGCCTCCTCGACCTCAGCATCGGTCTGGTCGACATCCGCTTCGTCGCGGTCGTCAGTGCCTTCCTCGCCGTCCACCCGGTGCCGCCCGCTCTGCCTTCCGGCAGCGAGGGCCTGCGCGGCCAGTTCGGCCTCGTCGATCTCGCCGAGGTCTGCCTCGTCCTCGTCGTCCACCGCCGGACGGGTGGCGGACGGTGCCGGGAAGTCGTCCTCGCGGTCACTGATCTCCGGGTCGCGTACCTCGGTCGACAACCGGTAGGCGCGCAGGGTGTACCCGACACCGGACGGCAGCGCGATCTCGACCGGCTGCACCCGGACCTCTGTCCACAGTGCATCAGTCACTGCGGATCGGCCGGCAGCCGGCGCGTTGGTGTCGTCGCCTTCGTCATCCATCGGGTCGTCCTCGTTGAAAGCGTCGGCGTCGGATTCCAGGTCCCCAGGGGGTGCCTCTGACGACTCTTCGGCGCTTCCTGTTCCCGTCGGCTGGCGGGCCACGGCGACCTCCGTATCGCTGTTCGATGCGCCGACCGACGCGACCGTCGCGACGGCCAGTCTCGCGCACAGACACCCTAGTCGTAGCGCACTCTCTGTGCGGTTACCCCCAATGGGGGACTTGAACCTGGATCTACATCCCCTTAGGGTGCCAGACCGTCTTCGTCTCTATGAAGGCAAGCATGCGCTGAACGTCCGGATCCGCCACCCAATCGGATGGTGTCCGGCCAGGTCGGAGCACTCGCTTGAGGTTGTCAGCGGCGGCCACCTCGAGGTCGGTGGCAAGCGTCGCGTCCCGTACGCCGGTGAGGTCGAGGGCATCGACGTCCATATGGCTGGCCAGCCACGGGGCGATTTCCGCGACCCTGCCGGTGAGCAGATTGACGACGCCGCCGGGCAGGTCGGACGTGGCGAGCACCTCGGCGAGCGTGACGGCCGGAAGGGGCCGCTCCTCGCTGGCCACGACAATCACTGTGTTACCCGTCACGATCGCGGGCGCGACGACGCTCACGAGCCCGAGAATCGACGAGTCGGGTGGCGCGACGATCGCCACCACGCCGGTCGGCTCAGGTGTGGACAGGTTGAAGTAGGGACCGGCGACGGGGTTGGCCGCACCGTGCACCTGGGCGATCTTGTCCGACCAGCCCGCGTACCAAACCCACCGGTCGATCGCGGCGTCGACTTACGCCTCGGCGGCGTCGTCACCCGAAGTAGCCGAGGCGGAAGTCGACGCCGCCGTGACCTCCTCGACGAACTGCGCCCGGCGGCCCTCCAGCATCTCGGCCACCCGGTAGAGGATCTGACCCCGGTTGTACGCCGTGGCGCCGGACCACTTACCGAACGCCGAGCGTGCCGCCCGGACGGCGTCCCGGGCGTCCTTGCGGGAGGCGAGCGCCGCGTTGGCCATGAAGTCTCCGGATGCCGAGCGCACCGGGTACGAGCGCCCGGACTCGCTGCGGGGGAAGGCCCCGCCGATGAACAGCTTGTACGTCTTGCGGACGGCAAGGCGGCCCGGCTCAGTGCTCGGCGACGTCGCCGACTCCTCAATGCTCAAGGTAGGCCTCCAGACCGTGGCGGCCGCCCTCCCGGCCGTACCCGGACTCCTTGTAGCCGCCGAACGGCGACGCCGGGTCGAACTTGTTGAACGTATTGGCCCACACCACGCCGGCCCGAAGCTTGTCGGCGATGGCGAGGATCCGTGAGCCCTTCTCGCTCCAGATCCCGGCCGACAGCCCGTACGGGGTGTTGTTGGCCTTCTCGACCGCCTCGGCCGGGGTGCGGAACGTGAGCACCGACAGCACCGGGCCGAAGATCTCCTCGCGCGCGATCCGGTGGGCCTGCGAGACGCCGGTGAACACCGTCGGGGCGAACCAGAACCCGCGGTCGGGCAGTGCGCACGGGGCCGTCCAGCGCTCGGCCCCCTCCGCGTCGCCGATCTCGGACAACCGCCGGATGCGCTCCAGTTGGTCCGCCGAGTTGATCGCGCCGACGTCGGTGTTCTTGTCCAGGGGGTCACCGACCCGCAGCAGGGCCATCCTGCGCTTGAGAGCGTCCAGCAGGTCGGTGGCGATCGACTCCTGGACGAGCAGTCGGGAGCCGGCGCAGCAGACGTGCCCCTGGTTGAAGAAGATGCCGTTGACGATCCCCTCGACCGCCTGGTCGATCGCCGCGTCGTCGAAGACGATGTTGGCGGCCTTGCCGCCGAGTTCGAGCGTCAGCCGCTTACGCGGACCGGAACCCGCGGCCACGGATCGCGCGATCTGCTTGCCGACCTCTGTAGAGCCGGTGAACGCGACCTTGTCGACGCCCGGGTGCTCGACCAGTAGCCGGCCGGTCTCCCCGGCACCGGTGACGATGTTGACCACACCGGGGGGAAGGTCCGCCTGCTGGCAGATCTCGGCGAAGGCCAGCGCGGTCAGCGGCGTGGTCTCGGCCGGCTTCAGTACGACGGTGTTGCCGCAGGCCAACGCCGGGGCGATCTTCCAGGCGAGCATGAGCAGCGGGAAATTCCACGGGATGACCTGACCGGCGACGCCGATCGGCCGGGGGTCGGGCCCGAAGCCCGCATAGGACAGCTTGTCGGCCCAGCCCGCGTAGTAGAAGAAGTGCGCCGCGACGAGCGGCACGTCGACGTCGCGCGACTCCCGGATCGGCTTGCCGTTGTCGATCGTCTCCAGCACGGCCAGTTCGCGGGCCCGCTCCTGCACGATGCGGGCGATGCGGTAGAGGTATTTCGCCCGCTCCCGGCCCGGCATCGGACCCCAGACCTGGTCGAACGCCGACCGGGCGGCGGCCACCGCCCGGTCGACGTCGGACGCGTCGGCGTCGACGACCTCCGCCAGCACCTCTTCGGTGGCCGGATTGACCGTCTTGAACCGGCCCGCTCCGTCGACGAACTCGCCGCCGATGAACAGCCCGTAGGACTCGCGGATGTCGACAACGGAACGGGACTCCGGTGCCGGCGCGTACTCGAATGCCATGGGCGTCAGTCCAGCGTGAAGTAGTTGGGGCCGGAGTATCGGCCGGTCGATATCTTGGTGCGCTGCATGAGTAGGTCGTTGAGCAGGGTCGAGGCGCCGAAACGGAACCAGTCCGGGTGCAGCCAGTCGGAGCCCACCGTCTCATTGACCAGTACCAGATATTTGATGGCGTCCTTCGCGGTTCGGATGCCGCCGGCGGCCTTGACGCCGACCTGGCGCCCGGTGGCTGCCCGGAAGTCACGCACCGCCTCGAGCATCACGAGCGTGACCGGAGGCGTGGCGGCCGGCGAAACCTTGCCGGTGGACGTCTTGATGAAGTCGGCGCCAGCGATCATGGCGAGCCAGGACGCGCGGCGGACGTTGTCGTAGGTCGCCAGCTCGCCGGTTTCGAGAATCACCTTGAGGTGGGCATCGCCGCAGGCCTGCTTGACCGCGACGATCTCCTCGAAGACCTCCAGGTAGCGACCGGACAGGAACGCGCCCCGGTTGATCACCATGTCGATCTCGTCGGCGCCGGCACGCACCGCCGCCGTGGTGTCGGCGAGCTTGATGTCCAGCGGCGCCTGTCCGGACGGGAACGCGGTCGCGACGCTCGCGAGATGGACGTCGTCCAACAACGGAGCCGCTACCGCCACCATCGCCGGGTAAACGCACAGGGCGGCCACCGAGGGGCAGGACGGGTCCTCGGGGTCGGGGCGGCGGGCCTTGGAGCACAGCCCCCGCACCTTGCCCGGCGTGTCCGCGCCCTCCAACGTGGTCAGGTCGACCATGCGGATCGCCAGGTCCAGCGCCCACTCCTTGGCCGTCGTCTTGATAGACCGGGTGCCGAGCATCGCCGCCCGCTGATCCGCGCCGACCTGGTCGACGCCGGGGAGTCCATGCAGGAAGGCGCGCAGAGCGGCCTCCGAGCGGGCCACCTCGGAAAGGCTCGACGCCACCGTTGCCGTCATGTCGGTCAGTGTACGCACGGGGACGACAATCGATCTTGGCTAGCCGGGCGCGCGTCCTAACCGGCGTCGCGCTAGGTTGCTGGCCGTGGACGTACTCGTGGTTGACCATCCGCTGGCCAAGTCTCGCCTGACCGCAATGCGCGACGCGCGCACCGAGCCGGGCCTCTTCCGCGCCGCACTGCACGAGCTGACCACCATGCTCGTGTACGAGGCGACCCGCTCGTACCCGGTCGAGAAGTACCCGGTGCAGACGCCGGTGACGACCACCGAGGGGACGCGGCTGGCCAACCCGCCGCTGCTCGTACCCGTGCTGCGCGCAGGCCTGGGCATGGCCGACGCGGCCCTGTCGCTGCTACCCGAGTCCTCCATGGGCTTCGTCGGCCTGGCCCGCGACGAGCACACGTTCGAGCCGCGGGCCTACATGGAGTCGCTGCCCGCCGACCTGACCGGCAAGCCGGTGATGGTCCTCGACCCGATGCTCGCCACCGGCGGGTCGCTCGAGCACGGCTGCCGACTGCTCGCCGACCGCGGCTGCACCGAGATCATCGTGCTGTGCGTGCTGGCCGCCCCGGAAGGGCTGGCCCGGCTGGAGCGCTCCGGCCTGCCGCTGCGCGTGGTCACCGCCTCGATCGACGAGGGACTCAACGAGAAGATGTTCATCGTGCCGGGCCTCGGCGACGCGGGCGACCGCCAGTTCGGCGGCATGCCGAGGTTCTAGCGTTCGCGCACCGTGCGCACCCGCGTGCCGTCGGGCGACAGCACGTACCCCAGCGTCGCGACGACCGCCCTTACAGGCCGAGCGCCGCGCAGGTCTCGGTGCGCAGCACCACCAGCGCGGCCGCCGCCCGCTCCCGAGCCGCCGGCACGTCGCCGTCAGTGATCGGTTCCACCACTTCGAGGTACGCCTTGAGCTTCGGCTCGGTGCCGGACGGGCGTACCACGATCCGCGCCGACCCGGTCCGCAGCACGAGCGCATCCGTGGCCGGCAGCAGATCGTCCACCCCGGTCACCGGCTCGTCGAGTAGCGATGTGGGCGGGTGGGCCCGGATGAGGCGCATCAGCGCGGCGATCTCGCTCGTGTCGTCCACGCGTACCGAAACCTGGTCGGTGGCGTGCACCCCAAAGGTGGCGGCGAGTTCGTCGAGGCGGTCGAGCAGAGTACGCGCTTCGGCCTTGAGACCGGCGGCGAGTTCACACACGACCAGCGCGGCGCTGATGCCGTCCTTGTCGCGTACGTGTTCGGGCGCCACGCAGTAGCCGAGCGCCTCCTCGTAGCCGTACACCAGCGGGGCGTCGTGGCCGGTGGCGCGGCCGGGGACGCCCGGCACCCCGGTACGGACGATCCACTTGAACCCGGTCAGCGTTTCGCCGTACGGCAGGTCGCGGGCCGCGCACAGCTTTTCCAGCAGCGTGGACGAGACGATCGTCGTCGCGTACCGGCCGCGTGCGCCGCGGCGCATCAGGTGATCGGCGAGCAGCACGCCGATCTCGTCACCGCGCAGCATCCGCCAGCCGGCCGGCGCTGCCGGATCGGGGACGGCCACCGCGCACCGGTCGGCGTCCGGATCGTTGGCGATAGCGAGGTCCGCGCCGTTCTCCCGGGCCAGCGCCATCACGCGGTCCATCGCGCCCGGCTCCTCGGGGTTGGGGAACGCCACCGTCGGGAACTCGGGGTCGGGCTCGGCCTGCGACGCGACGACCAGCGGTGCGGGGAAGCCGGCGGCCGCCATCGCGTCGATGAAGACCCCCGCGCCGACACCGTGCATCGGGGTGTACGCGACGACGAGGTCGCGTGCACCGGTCGGATCGACCACGGCCGCCGCACCGTCCAGGTAGGACGAAATTACGTCCTCGCTCAGCGTCTGACCGGGTCCGCCCAGTGGTATCCCGGTCGCCGCTCCCACCTCGCGAATGGCCGCTTCGATCTCGGCGTCGGCCGGCGGCACGAGCTGAGCCCCGTCGCCGCCCGGCCCGCCGGCCGCCACACCCAGGTACACCTTGTACCCGTTGTCGCGGGGCGGGTTGTGGCTGGCGGTGACCATCACGCCGCCGGCCGCGTCGAGCACGCGTACGGCGTGGGCCAGCACCGGTGTCGGCAGTGGCCGGGGCAGCACCAGCGCCAGCCGTCCTGATCCCGTCACGACCCGGGCCGTCACGTGTGCGAACTCCGCCGAGCGATGCCGGGCGTCGTACCCGATGACCACCGGTCCGGCCACCCCGCGCGCGTCCAGCCAGCGCACGAGACCCGCAGCGGCCGCGACGACGACGGCGAGGTTCATGCCGTTGGGGCCGGCGCGAAGCGGCCCGCGTAGCCCGGCGGTGCCGAAGAGCAGTGGGCCGGCGAACCGGTCGGCCAGCTCGGCGGCGCTGCCCGGCAGGGCGTCGAGGACGGCTTGCAGTTCGGCCCGGTCGGTCTCGTCGGGATCGCCGTCGAGCCAGGCCCGCGCCGTGGCGGCCAGGTCAGCCAACGCAATGCCTTCGACGCTCGCCAACTCACGGCTCGGGGTCGTCACCTGTGGTTCCATCCTCAGCCAGGTCAGGCGGTAAGCCGGAACGACCGAGCCATCTCGTCGCCGATCACCTTGCTGCTGTCGAAGTCGGCGGCCGGCACCGAGAGCGTGATCTCGTATTTCATGCCGTTGACCACGATCGCGGTCCACCGCCCGTGCCGCAGCGCCTTTCCGGGCGGGGCACAGGTGTACTCGAACACGCCGCCGTCGGTCCCGGCCAGCTTGACATCGCTCAACTGCACCTGCTGGTAGCCGGGGCAGCCGCCGCTGGGGGTCTTGAACCGCTGGGCCGCCGCCTCCAGCACCGCGCGTCCGTTCGGCTGGGTGGTCTTCTCGACGTTGACGCGCACCCACCGCTCGGTGTTGGCCGGATCGATGTAGTCCATGTAGCCGCCGGTCTTCGGCGGTGACTGCCGCCAACCCTTGGGCACGTTGACGACGACTCCCTTCGGATCGCGGTACTCCTGTACCGGGATCAGGGGTTTGTTCGGGGCGGCGCTCGGCTTGGCCACCGGCTGGGTCGGGTCCGACCCGCCGAACAGCGTCGTGCCCGCGACGACGCCCAGCAGCAGCACGCCCACGACGACGCCGGCGGTAACCGCCACCTGCCCCTTCGGCGGAAGTTCGCGGAACGCTGTGGCCGCCTTGGCCGAGACCTGACGGACCCT
>JAOPWA010000237.1 GCA_025965915.1 Dactylosporangium sp.
CCCGCGCGGTCCCGGCGCCGGCGCCGACCTGAGGGTAAGAGGAGCCGTGATGTATCCCCACGAGCGACCGTTCGAGCCGATCCACGACCGGCTGCCGTACTCGCCGATCGTCGACCGGGAGCCGATCAGTTGGCCGGGGGGCGCCCGGCTCGCTGTGTGGGTCGTGCCGAACATCGAACACTACGAGTACCTTCCCCCGCCCGGGGCGGTCGACCCGTACCCGCGGACGCCACACCCGGACGTACGCAAGTTCAGCTACCACGACTACGGCAACCGGGCCGCGTTCTGGCGGATGCTCGAGGTGCTCGACCGCCACGCCATCCCGTGCACCGTGTCGCTCAACGTCGCGGTGCTCGACCACTATCCGGAGATCGCGCGCGCGATGAGCGAGCGCGACTGGGAGTTCATGAGCCATGGGCTCTACAACACCCGGTACCTCACGGGGATGACCCGCGAGGAGGAGCGCGAGTTCCTCCAGATGTGCAACCGCGTGCTGGAACGTCACACCGGCCGCCACTTCAACGGGATGCTGGGCCCGAACATCACCGGCACCGCGCACACCTTGGACCTGATGGCCGAGGTCGGAATGAGTTACCACGCGGACTGGGTCCACGACGAGCGCCCCGCTCCGCTCGTAGCAGGAGGCGGCGCGCGGATGGTGGCGTTGCCGTACACCTACGAGCTCAACGACGCCCCCCTGCTGATGCGGTCCCATGTTGAAGGCGCGGACTACGCCGAGCGGTGCATCGCGCAGTTCGACCGGCTCTACGCCGAGGCGGGCAGTGATGGCCGCATGATGTGCCTGTCGTTGCACCCCTTCACCGTGGGCCAGCCCCACCGCGTCCGGCATCTCGACCGGCTCCTGGAACACCTGCGTGGGCATGACGACGTCTGGATCGCTACCGCGTCCGACATCGTCGACCACTACCTGGAGCACAACTACGACGCCGATCTCACATCGAGCATGGGAGCGCACCGTGGTTGAGGCGACGATGAACGTCATCGGCCCGCACGAGGACGGCGCCCGCGCGGCGGCAGCCGGTTACGACCACGCCTGGTTTCCGTGGAGCGCGCTGCCGACCCGGCCCCCGCTGGCCTGGCCCGGTGGGGCACAGGTCGCGGTGAGTGTGGTGCTCAACCTCGGCGCCGTGGAGTGGGAGCGCGAGGGGCACGGCGCCGTGCCTCCGCCGGGAGGCCGCGGCGTCGGATCCCACCCCGACTTCCCGCGGATGTCGCACCGCGAGTTCGGTCACCGGGTCGGTGCCTTCCGGCTGCTGGACATCCTCAACCGGCTCGCCATCCCGACGGCGGCCGCGGTCGACGTCCTGACGGTCGAGCATTATGGCGCGCTGTTGGAGCACCTCCGTCCATCGGTCGCAGAGTTCCTCGCGGCCGGTCTCAGCGCCAGCCGGCCGATCACGAGCCGGATGTCCGAGGACGAGGAGCGCCACTACATCGGGATGACGCTGGACCGCCTCGAGGCGCGACTGGGTACGCGCCCCCGCGGCTGGCTCGGGCCGGAGCACAGTGAGTCGTTCCGGACGCCGGCCCTCCTCGCCGAGGCGGGTATGGAGTATGTCGCGGACTGGTGCAACGACGACCAGCCCTACGCGATGCCGGGCGCCGGCGGGGATCTGTGGGCGTTCCCGCTTTCTTGGGAGCTCAGCGACGTCAGCGCCATGTTCCTGAACCAGACGTCCGCAGCGGTCTATGGCAGGAGCCTGGAAGAAGCCGTCGACGTCCTGCGGGACGAAGGGGCCGGGTCCGGGCGCGCCCTGGGAATTCACCTGCACCCCTGGGTTTCGGGGCAGCCGTTCCGGGCTGGCGCGGTCGAGGCCGCGCTGGAGCGCATCAGTGGTGACGACCGCGTGTGGCTGGCCTCGCCCGGCGAGATCGTCGACTGGTGCCGGAGGTCGGCATGAGCTCCGCCCGGCCCCGCGTCGTCCTCATGTCCACCGGGGGGACGATCGACTCGGTCGGCGCCGACCGGCTCGACCTGGCCTGGTACACGGAATCGCGTAACCGTCTGCTTGACGGGCAACTCGTCGACTCGGTCGCTGAGCTTCAGGACCTGGCCGTCGTCGAGGAGGTGGCGCTGCCATTCCCGCGGCGCCCCAGCTACGCCCTCGGTACCAGGGAGTGGCTGGAGTTGGCCAGGAGCGTCAACAAGCTGGTCGGCCGCGACGACGTAGACGGTGTGGTCATCACCCACGGCACCAACACCCTGGAGGAGACGGCCTACTTCCTGCATCTGGTGGTGCAGCCCCCGAAGCCGGTGGTTCTCGTGGGTGCGATGCGCCCCTCGTCGGGGCTGGGCGCGGACGGGTACCTCAACCTGGTGCGGGCCGTGCAGGTTGCGGGCGCCGCGCAGGCACGCGGCCATGGCGTGTTGGTGGTGCTCAACGACACGATCTACGGGGCCAGGGACGTCACCAAGACGGCCACGTTCAGAGTCGAGGCGTTCCAGGCGCCGGACGCTGGCCCGCTCGGGTACGCGGACGCGGATGGCCGAATCGTCTTCTACCACCGACCCGCCCGGTTTCTGGCGGACGGTCCCGCCTTCGCGGTCGACGATCTTGACGACCTTCCCCGCGTCGACGTCCTGCTGTCGTACATCGGCGCCGACGGCACCTTTGTGGACGCGGCGGTAGCGGCGGGCGCCAAGGGCATTGTCAGCGCGGGTACGGGTGCAGGTCGACCGACTCCTGCGGAGGAGGAGGCCTACGACCGTGCCCTGGCGCGGGGAGTGGTCGTGTGCCAGAGCAGCCGCGTCGGCTCAGGGCGGGTCTCGCGGTCTCCTTCCATGGTGCGGCGGGGCACCGTGGCTGCGGACAATCTGCAGCCATGGAAGGCGAAGGTGCTGCTTTCGCTCGCGTTGACCCGGACCGAGGACCCGACCGCTCTGCAGGAAATGTTCGACCGCCTGTAAGTCGCGCAGACCACCTCGTCGTGGCGTCGTGCAGTGCTGGATACACGTGTATACTGGCGTCTACTACGGCCCATCCACACTCGCGGCGGAGGCGATGAATGCGCATCGACACTGAGTTTCAGGTCAACGCGCCTGCGGAGAAGGTGTGGGATTACCTTCTCAAGGTTGAGGAAGTTGCCACCTGCGTCCCGGGCGCCGAGATCCTGGAGAAGGTGTCGGATGACGAATTCAGCGGCCGGGTAACGGTCAAGGTGGG
>JAOPWA010000243.1 GCA_025965915.1 Dactylosporangium sp.
GGCCAACTCGGCCTCGAGTTGGCCCGGCCGCCAGCCGATGTACCCGACGAAAAGGCATGCCGCCGACAGCGCGGCCGCCGTGGTCACGTCGAGGGGCACCGGCGCGGTGCCCAAACTGCCGCTCACCGGCCGGAAGGCCGCGGGGCGACTACCGCCGGCATGCGGGGCGGCCAGCAGGATCACCACGTCGCGTACCGGACCACCGTCGAACACCGGCGCGAGATCGAGGAGATCCGGCGCGGGTTGGAAGACAACGTCCAGCGCCGAGCGAGAGGTCCGGCGGTCCAGCCGTACTCCGAGGGCGCCGGTGGTGGGGCTGTGCGCGAGGATCGCCACGGTGGCGTCGCGCAGCTCATCGTCGCTCACCCCCGCGCCGGCCACCAGAACGCTGCCGGCATGTGAAAACGGGCTGGGTACGACGGGTGTCGGTGCCGGCGTGGGAGACCGCGCCGGGCGGGCGAGATTGCGCACCAGGGGGACCCGTTCGCCGCCGTTACGGGCGCGCATCTCTGGCAACGGGCGGCCCTGGCTCCGGTGGGCGTGCAGCACGTCGTCGTACACGGTGGCCACGTCGAGCGGGTCAGGACCGTCGGGTACGCCCTGGCGGAGCACGTTGACCAGCGCCCCGGTGAACGCGGTGTACTTCTCGTCGGACGGCGCGAGGGCGGCCCGGTTGGGGGACGTGGCGACCAGCACACAGGTCCGGTCGATCTCGACCTCGTCGGCGACCGCGGTCAGGTCGTCGCCCATGCCGCTGATCGCCCGCCCGGCGTAGCAGCAGTCGAGGATCACCACCCGCCGGCCGGCTGGGCTCTCCAGGACGGCCCGGCGGATCCACTCGTACGGCACGGCGGTGGCGTACGCGGCTTCCCGATCGGTCTGGCCGACGGCCAGATGCAGTTCGCCGGTGCGGTGGTCGACCACGCCGTGGCCGGCGAAGTACACGAGCAGCAGGCCGCCGAAGCCGGTCGCGCGGGCCGCGGACCGCAGCGCCCGCCCCACCTCCTGCGGCGTCGTCGGGTCGGCCACGACGTGGCAGTTGGCCGCCGGCAGTCCCCACAGCCGGACGTCGGTGAGCACGTCGCTGATCCCGCTGAGGTTGTTGGCGACCGTGGGCAACGGTTGCAGTTGCGCGTACGCTCCGACTCCGACGAGGACGACGCGGGAGCGGTGCGGATCGGACAGCTGCGTCAACGGTCAGCTCGATTCGAGTTTCGCGGTGATCGCCTCGGCTTCGCCCGGGTCGTCGGTGTCGACCGGCACCTCCCGGCCGTCGCGTTCGATGATCACCCGGACCGGCTGGCCACGCGAGGCGCGCCACATGATGATCGACAGTACGAGCTGCGCGGTCGAGAGGCCGGAACCGAGAACCAGAGCGAGCACCTCGACACCGCTGCCCATCTCTTCCGGTGCGGCGTCGCCGTCCGGGACTGTCGGCTCGCCGTGGCGGCGCACCTGCGGCTCATCCCGTAGCCAGCTGAACAGCGACCGGGACTCGTCGATCGAGCCGTCCGCCACCCGCACGCCGACCCGCACAGCGTCACCTCGCATCGACTCATGCAGCTGGTTCAAAGCTACCGACCATACCTAACGTGGCGTGCCGATGTCACTGCGTAAGGGTGCTGCAGGGGGGGTCGAGCCGCTGCTCGGGGCACCGAGCAAGATGGCGGTATGGAGTACGACGCGTTCCTGCTGGTGTCTTTCGGTGGCCCGGAAGGCCCTGACGACGTCATGCCGTTTCTGGAGAATGTGACCCGGGGCCGGGGCGTACCCGTCGAACGCCTGACCGAAGTGGCCGAGCATTACCGGCATTTCGGAGGCGTGTCGCCCATCAATGCCCAGTGCCGTGAACTTCTTGCGGCGCTCGCGCAGGAGCTGCCTCGCGCCGGCATCGACCTTCCTCTCTATTGGGGCAATCGCAACTGGGATCCCTACCTCACGAAAACGGTTGCCCAAATGCGCGACGACGGGATCCGGCGGGCCGTCGCATTCGTGACCAGCGCGTACGGTTCGTACTCGGCGTGCGGGCAGTACCTCGAGGACATCGCACGGGCCCGGGCCGAGGTGGGGCCGGACGCGCCCCGGATCGACAAGCTCCGGCATTTCCACGACCATCCCGGCTTCGTCCTGCCGCACGCCGACGCCGTGCACGCCGCCCTGGGCACGCTTCCGGAGCGGGCCCCGGCACGCACCCGACTGGTCTTCACCGCGCACTCGATCCCGACCGGGATGGACGAGAGCAGCGGTCCCTCCGGGGGCCGCTACTCCGCTCAGGTACGCGAGACCGCGGGGCTGGTGGCCGCAGCTGCCGCCCCGGAGTTGGAGTGGGACGTGGTGTGGCAGAGCCGGTCGGGGCCGCCACAGGTTCCGTGGCTCGCGCCGGACGTCAACGACCACCTCGAGGCCCTCGCCGCCGACGGCGTCCGTAACGTCGTGGTCTCACCCGTCGGCTTCATCTCCGATCACCTCGAAGTGGTGTGGGACCTCGACAACGAGGCCGCCGAGACCGCGCGGAAACTGGGCCTGAACTTCGCGCGGGCGGCGACGCCCGGGACCGACCCGCGCTTCGTGGGGATGGTGCGCGACCTGATCCTGGAGCGTCTGGACCCGGCCGCACCGCGGCACGCGCTCGGTTGCGTACCGACCTGGGACGCCTGCCCGCCCGGTTGCTGCCCCGCCCCCCGTAGGGTCGCGTCATGAGCATCAGACCACGTAGGCCGGTGGAGTCCTGGCTTACCGACATGGACGGCGTGCTTGTCCACGAAGGACAACCGATACCCGGCGGGCCGGAGTTCATCGGGAAGCTGCGCGACTCGGGCCGGCCGTTCCTGGTACTGACGAACAACTCCATCTACACCGCTCGGGACCTGCACGCCCGGCTCAAGCGGATGGGCATCGATGTGCCCGAGACCGCGATCTGGACCTCCGCGTTGGCGACCGCGCAGTTCCTCGACGACCAGCGGCCCGCCGGCACCGCGTACGTCATCGGCGAAGCCGGACTGACCACGGCGCTGCACGACGTCGGGTACATCCTCAGCAACCAGGAGCCCGACTACGTGGTGCTCGGGGAGACCCGGACCTACAGCTTCTCGGCGATCACCACCGCCATCAGGCTCATCAACGACGGTGCCCGGTTCATCGCGACCAACCCCGACGCCACCGGACCGTCCAGCGAGGGTGCGCTGCCCGCCTGCGGCTCGGTCGCCGCGTTGATCTCCAAGGCGACCGGTGTGGAGCCGTACTTCATCGGCAAGCCCAACCCGATGATGATGCGCTCGGCGCTCAACACCATCAACGCGCACTCGGAGACGACCGCGATGATCGGCGACCGGATGGACACCGACGTCCTGTGCGGCCTGGAGGCCGGCCTGGAGACGATTCTGGTGCTCACCGGCATCAGCACCCGCGCCGACATCGATCGGTACCCGTACCGGCCGTCGCGGATCATCACCTCGGTGGCGGAGTTGATCGACGAGGTCTGACCTGGATCGTGTGGCGTGCCCGGATCGGCGGCGTGGCCTAGATCATCGGGGCGTTGCAGGCGGCCACGAGCGCCCGACGGCACGACGCCACCAGCGGGCGCAGTGCCGCGTCGCGCTGCTGCGCCTCGTACCCGTTCACCGCGCCGCCGGGTGCGGACTGGTCGGCCAGCGCCAGCACGCGGTCCAGGACGCTCGCCCGGGCGTACAGTCGGCGGGCCCGCGGGTCGTAGCCCGGCGGTAGATCCATGCCGTTGTCAGGGCGGCGAAGCGCGGCGAGGGCACCAGCCAACTCTGGGCGCCACTGCGCGACATCGAGCCTGGTCAGGGCCCGGGTCGACTCGTTCAGCGCCTGCGAAAGCTCGGCCTCGGCCTCGGCGGCGCTCAGCTCATCGACCGGCCGCCGCGCCGGCTCGGGCACCGAATAGCAGCGCCACAGCACCGTCTCGAAGGTCATACCGGAGCCGGACGTGTGCGTGCGCACCTCCGGAACCAGTCCGAGGCCCGGCGTCACGACACCCTCGCCCGCAACCAGGGCCGCGCCGCTGAACGGGCCGGGACCGGGCAGGCCACGGGGGTCACCAGGCGCCGGCAGCACCAGCCGGATCTCGTCCGGGTGCCACTTGGACAGGGCGGGGAGGGCCTCGCCGAGTGGAACGTCGGTCCAGGCGCCGGGGGAGTCGGCGACCAGGTGCTCCTCGTCGCCGGCGATCTCTTCTGCGACGTCGTCAAACGGCACCAGGCCGGCGCGCCAGGCACGTACCCAGGCCACGAACCGGGTCGACCGGCGCACGGTCAAGGTCGCCGCGTGCGCTGCGGGGGACATGCCCGCAACTGTACGTGCTGCATGGGCGAGTGTCTCGTGTCCGCCGGCTTCGCGGCGCGTGCGGGCGCGTCGCCGTGCTGAACCGGATCGACACCGATAAGCTCGCCTGCCGTGGGCAGGTACGGGGAAGACGTACTCGCGGGCAACTGGCGGCGACGCAAGGTGGTGCCCGAGGTCGACGCCGAGCGTGATCTCGTCGTCGAGGACGCGGAGTCCGGGTTCTGCGGCGCCGTCGTCGGCTTCGAGCTCGGCGCGGTCGTCCTGGAAGACCGGCGTGGCCGGCGCCGCAACTTCCCGTTGGAGCCCGCGGCCTTCCTGCTCGACGGCCAGGTCGTGACGCTACGCAGACCGTCGGCAGCGCCGGCTGCCGCGAAAACGCGCCGCACCGCATCCGGTTCGGTCGCGCTCGACAAGGTCGACGCTCGGGTCGCCCGAGCCAGCCGGATCTGGGTCGAGGGCATCCACGACGCCGCGCTCGTGGAGCGCATCTGGGGCGACGACCTGCGCATCGAGGGCGTCGTCGTCGAGCCGCTCGACGGCATCGACGCGCTGCCCGAGGAGGTGCGCGGCTTCGCGCCCGGTCCGCAGCGACGGCTCGGGGTGCTGGTCGACCATCTGGTCGCCGGCTCCAAGGAGAGCCGGATCGTCGCGGGGGTCACGAATCCCCATGTGCTGGTCACCGGCCACCCGTACGTGGACATCTGGCAGGCGGTCAAGCCCGAGCGGATCGGCATCCGGATCTGGCCCCAGGTGCCACGCGGTCAGCCGTGGAAGGAGGGCGTCTGCGCGGCGCTGGGTGTCGCCGAGCCGGTCGACCTGTGGCGGCGCATCCTCGCCTCGGTGTCGAGCTTCCGTGACGTGGAGACCCCACTGATCGGCGCGATGGAGCGGTTGATCGACTTCGTCACCGAGCCGGGGGAGTAGCCCCTTCCCTACAGCGCCGGCCACGGGTCGCGACTGAACACGAATGTCGCGATGTCCAGGGCGACCACCGTCCCGCCCTCCCGGCGTGCCAGCAGCACCTCGCCGTCGTTCGTACCTGACCGGCAGCGCCACCGGTCCGAGCCGTCAGGCGTGAACCGCCACGTATCAGCACGGACCGACGGTGACGTCATCACCAGTTCGCCGGTCAGCGCGTCCCAGGACGCCTGGAACTCGATGCCCATCCACCACCACCGGCCGGTGAGCGGCTCGACGTCGGCGGGCGGCACGGCGGCGGGCTGCCACGGCGCGGGACTGGCCGCCGGCTCGCCGTCGAGCACGGCGTCGAGCACATCGAAGCCGATCCTGTCGATGCCCCCACCGTGCATCGTGTACGCGTTGGCGAATGCGACCACCCCGGTACGCGTCGGCCGGTGCACCGCCAGCATGGCCTGGTAGCCGGGCATGGAGCCGCGGTGCCCCACGAACACCCGCTCGCCGCGCCGCCACAGCTCGATGCCCAGGCCGTGTCCGGCGCTCCAGGAGTCCAGGTCGCTGATCACCGCCGGCGCGCACATCTCGGTCACGGTCGCGGCTGCGAGCACCGACGGCTGCGGATCGGCCAGGAATGCCGCCCAGCGCAGCAGGTCGCTCGCCGTGGACCACAGTTGGCCGGCCGGCGCCATCGCCCCGGCGTCGTGGCGTGGCTCCTCGCGGAGAGTGTCGTGCCACGGGTGCACCATGTACCCGCGGGCGAACGGCTCTGTCGGGTGGTAGGTGGTCCGGGTCATGCCGAGCGGGTCGAGGACGCGGGCGGCCACCAGGTCCCGCCACGGCTGTCCGGTCAGCCGGGTCAGCACGGCGCCGAGCAGCCCGTACCCGAGGTTGGAGTAGTGGTATGACCGATACGGCGGATACGCGATCTTTTCCGGGATCAGGGTCTCCAGGAAGCGTTCCAGGTCCACGCCGGCCGACCGTTCCCACCACTCGCCCTCGGGCTCACGCTGCAGTCCGGAGACGTGACCGAGCAGGTGGCGCAGCGTCACCCCGTCGAAGGGAGCGTCCGGCAGGTGCCGGCCCAGCGGGTCGTCGAGCGCCAGCCCACCCTCGTCGCGCAGGACCAGGACCAGCGCGGCCGTCATCGTCTTGGTGATCGAGCCGATGCGGAACTGGGTGTCGGCGTCGGGCGGCGGCTCCCCGGCGCCGCTGACGTGGACCGGCTCCCCGTCGCGGATGATCGCGGCGACCAGCGCCGGCACCCGGCCGTGGCACTGTGCCCGGGCGACGAGCTCGTCGACCCGGCGGATGGTATCGGGCAGCAGCGGCATGGTTGGCGATCCTATCGAGCGACCATCGCAAAGACGTGCGCGTACGTGTCACGATCGAGTGGTGCTGGTGTTGTGGGTCGTGGTGGCGGTGGGGCTGGCGATTGCCGAGGTCTTCACCGGAACGTTTGTGCTGATCATGCTGTCGGCGGGGGCGCTGGCGGCGGCCGCGGCGGCCGCGGTCGGCGGTGCGCTGTGGGCACAGGGCCTGGTCTTCGCCGTGGTCTCGGCGCTGGCGCTCGTCCTGGTGCGTCCGGCGGTCAAGCGACGGCTCGACCAGAGCGGCGCGGGGGCCGACATGGGGCTGGCCGCCATCGAAGGGTCGACCGGCACCGTGCTCGAGCGCGTCGGCGCCGATCACGGACTGGTGAAGGTCGAAGGCGAGCTGTGGCAGGCCCGTTCCTTCGACGGGACCGAGGTGTACGAGCCCGGCGAGCGGGTCCGGGTGCTCGAGGTCAAGGGCGCGACCGCGATCGTATGGAGGGACTGAGATACACGTGGGTGAAGCAATACTTCTCGTACTGGCGGGGCTGGTCGTCCTGTTCGTGGTCATCACGTTGATGCGCTCGGTGCGGGTGGTGCCGCAGCAGCGCATGGACGTCGTCGAAAGACTGGGCAAGTACCACCGCACCCTCCAGCCCGGCCTCAACCTTCTGGTGCCGTTCGTTGACGCCGTGCGCACCAAGGTGGACATGCGCGAGCAGGTGGTCAGCTTCCCGCCGCAGCCGGTCATCACCTCCGACAACCTGGTCGTATCGATCGACACGGTGCTGTACTTCAAGGTCGTCGACCCGGTGCGGGCGACCTACGAGATCGCCAACTTCCTGCAGGCGATCGAGCAGTTGACGGTGACGACGCTGCGTAACGTCATCGGCTCCGTGGACCTGGAGAAGGCGCTGACCAGTCGCGACGAGATCAACCGGCACCTGTCGGGCGTACTGGACGAGACCACGGGCCGGTGGGGCATCAAGGTGACCCGGGTGGAGCTCAAGGCCATCGAACCGCCCCCGAGCATCCGCGACTCGATGGAGAAGCAGATGCGCGCCGAGCGGGACCGGCGTGCCGTGATCCTGCAGGCCGAGGGGCACAAGCAGGCCCAGATCCTGACCGCCGAAGGTGAGAAGCAGGCGGCCGTGCTGCGGGCCGAGGGCGACCGGGTGTCGCGGATCCTGACCGCCGAGGGCCAGGCGAAGGCCATCCAGACAGTCTTCGACGCGATCCACACCGCCGACCCCAACCCGCAGGTGCTGGCATACCAGTACATGCAGACGCTGCCGCAGATCGCGGCCGGCCAGGCCAGCAAGGTCTGGATCGTGCCGGCGGAGCTGACGAAGGCCCTCGAAGGAATCGGCGGTGCCCTGGGCGGGCTGAGCGGCATGGGTGTCGCCCCCGGCGTCGAGCGACCGGAGGTCCACGCCGCCGTGGGGCGCGACATGGCGAAGGCCGCGGAGGAGGCGGCCGAGGAGGCCCGGGCCGCCGCCTCGTCGGCGGCCGACGCCGCCAGGGAGGCCAGCATCTCGGTGGGCGGTCCGGGCGACGTGGGTACGGTCACGCCGGCGGGCTCGTCGGTCGAGGAGACACAGCAGATCGCGGCCGCTCCGAGCACGCCCGCGAGCTCGCTGCTCGACGACGAGACCCGGCCGATCCAGCGCGGGTAACGGTTCATGATCGTGGCGGATTTCCCGGGCCCCGGCACGGGAAAT
>JAOPWA010000005.1 GCA_025965915.1 Dactylosporangium sp.
CCAGATCCGTCCAGCTCGTGCCGTCCGGCGATCCCTGCAGCTTCCAGTCCTTGGGGTCCCGCCCCGGGAAGTCGTTCGCCGACGTCAACGCGTAGCGCGTCGCCGCTACCGGCTTTTCCAGCTTCACCGTGACCCACCCGGTCGGCTGGAACGTCAACCATTTGGTGTTCGTGTTCCCGTCGACCAACTTTTCCTTGGACTCGTTCGGCGGGTTCTCACCGCTCGCCGTGACCTCGACAACCTTCTCGGGGGTGGGCAGGCCGGTGCCCGGGCGGGTGCCGATCAGGCCGGTGAACCAGTTCGATTCGGCCTGCGCGCGGGCGGCGTCGTGCACGCCGACGAACCCGCCGCCGTTGTTGATGTAGAGCTGGAACGCGCGCTCCTGGTCGGCGCTCAGCGTCACGCCCTTGGCGGACAGCATCACCACGCCCCGGTAGCGGGCCAGGTTCTCGAACGTGAAGACGCCCGGGTTCTCGGACTCGTCGACCCTGAACCCGTTCTTCTCACCCAGGTTCTTGATCGCCGCTGCGGCCGGCCCGACCGGGTCGTCCTGCTGGGCCGCCGGACCGTGGAACACAAGCACCTTCACCGAAGCCTTCGAGTCTTCTGACGGCTCGGGATTCGACGGAGCCGCGAGCGCGGGCAGCGCCGACACGCCGACGACCAGCGTGGCGCCCGATGCCAGGACGACTGCGCGGCGCCATACCCGAGCCTTGGCCCGTTGCCACGAAGTCAGCCCGCCAGGCGGCGTGGGTGCTGGGGGGTTGGTCGGGTCGGAGCGGGGAGGTCCGACCCATCGGGATAACCGGAAATGGCGTCTTTGATCCATCTCGACTCCTCCACAGGTTGAGGTGCGCGCGACACGCGCCCCCCATGGCTCATCCGGCTCTCGGGACCGCCAGGCACACACAGATACCTGGGTGGCCGGGTACCGCGGGTACTGAACCGGATTCTGGCTGCGGCACCAGCCCTACCGAGGCGCCCGCATGCAGTACTCGCGTTTGTTGTCGACAGGTTTCGCATTGATTGCGGACGCTACTCACCGATCTCGATCCCACCGACACTTTGCGCCGATTCTGGCCAATGCCGGCCAGATGTCCCCGCCGCGGCTTGACAGCAGACGTCCGGCAGTTGGATCAACGACGCCATCCGGTCGACCCCGATTACCCGGACGGAGCGCGGCGTCCGGCGGAGCGCGGCTGGCAGGCGAACAGTGACGCCAGTTAATCGTTATATGTAAATTTATTGACGCTTGCCGGTAACGGGCGCACCCTCTCTGTCGAGAGCGCTCTCTCACTTCCGTCCGGGGTAGATGGAGGAAGCCCACATGAAACGGATGCTCGCCGTTGCCGTCGGCAGTGTTGCCTTGGTTGTGGCCGCGTTGGCGGTCGTCCCTGCCGCCGACGCGGTATCGACCCCGAAACGGGACCTGTCCGCGCGGAGGGTGGCGACTCGGGCGGATCCTGGATCTCGGGCGACCAGGCGCAGGGCACCACGTCGGGGGGCTCCGGTAACTGCACCACCGGGGGCACCATGTTCTTCCAGCCGGTCAACGCCACGCTGGCGCATTTCGGCCTGTCGCTTGTGACCACCGGTGGCGGTAGCACGAGCCGGATCATCGGATACACCGGCAAGTGCATCGACGTTCCTGGTGCGAACAGCGCCGACGGGCAGTACCTCAACATCTACGACTGCAACGGCACGCCGGCGCAGGACTGGACCTTCGCAGGCGACGGCACCGTTCGGGCACTCGGAAAATGTATGGATGTGGCCTGGGGTTCCCGTGACAACGGCGCGGTCATCCAGCTCGCCAGTTGCAGCGGGAACCCGGCTCAGCAGTTCGTGTTGAGCGGCGCCGGCGACCTCGTGAACCCGCAGTCCAACAAGTGCGTCGACGTCAAGGACTGGAACACGAACAACGGAGCCCGGTTGCAGCAGTGGGACTGCGGCGGTGGCGCCAACCAGAAATGGCGCCGCGGCTGACCGTAGCTCGCGTGATGGCTGCACACCCGTAGCGCTTGTGACCGCCCACGCCGCAACCCACCGCTCATCTCGCTGCCACCGGAGGACACCATGCCCGACCCGCATCCAGCCGACGCCGCAGACTCACGTTCGATCGGTCCGTCCCGGCGAGATCTGCTGCGGTGGGCAGGCCTCGGTAGCCTAGCCGCACTGCCGGGCGGCCTGCTGGTCGATGGGCTACCCGCCGCAGCATCGGCCGAGGTCCTCGCACAGGCCGGTGCCGCGCCGAGGGCCACCCGTTCCTCGACGTTCGATCCGCTCCGCCCGCCCGCCGTGCCGCTCGCCGTGCGGTCGCCCTACCTGACCACGTGGCTTCCCGGCGACTCGCTGCCGGGCGCCTGGCCCACCTTCTGGGCGGGTGCGGTCACGGCCATCACCGGCATCGCCCGCGTCGACGGCACGCCGTACGTCTTCATGGGCGCACCCACCGGCGGCTACGCGGTGGCGGCCCAGACTGCCCTGGCGACCACCGCCACCCGGTCGATTTACACGATCGACGCGGGGCCCGTCACGCTCACAGTTACATTCTTCTCCCCGGTCGATCCCGCGAACCTGCAACGCCAGTCGGTACCGATGAGCTACCTCACGGTCACCGTCACCTCACGCGACGGCGGCGGCCACCAGGTGAGCATGTACCTCGACATCTCCGGCGAGTGGGCACACGGTGACCGGAGCCAGTTACTGAGCTGGGGTCAGCAGATCGTCGGCGGTCAGAACGTGCTGACCTGCACCCCGGCCCGGCCGACCGTGCTGGGAGAGATGAACGATCAGGCCTCGTGGGGCACGGTGGTGTGGGCTACCGACAACGTCAGCGGACTGACCTGGCAGACCGGAGCCGACGTGGCGGTGCGCGCCAACGCCGCGAGCAACGGATCGCTGTCGAACACAAACGACACCAGGCAACCCCGGGCGATCAGCGACAACTGGCCGGTCTTCGGATTCAACCGCGATCTCGGTACCGTCGGCGCCGCGCCCACCGCACCCCTCGTGTTCAGCATCGGTCACGTTCGGACGCCGGCGGTTTCCTACCTGGGGGCACAACTCGATCCGTGGTGGCGCACCTACTGGCCCGACTGGCAGTCGATGCTGGGCTGGTTCCGGGCCGATCTCGACGCCGCCCTGGCGACCGGAGCGGCCGTCGACTCGAGCATCAACGACCGCGCCCGCCAGGCGGTCGGTGGTGGGAGTATCGGCGACCGGTATGCGGCGATCTGCTCACTCGCATTGCGTCAGGCGTTCGCCGGAACCGAACTGGTCGACCACGGTGGGACGCCGTGGGCGGTGCTCAAGGAGATCTCCTCCAACGGCGACTTCTCCACCGTCGACGTGATGTACCCGGTCTTCCCCGCCTATCTGCACCTGAGCCCGCGTTACCTGGAGATGGTCCTCGCCCCGATCTTCGACTACGTCGAAAACCACGGGTACCCCAAGGCGTTCGCTCCGCACGACCTCGGCACGTACCCGAACGCCTTCGGACACATCAACAGCGGCGAGGAGGACATGCCGGTCGAGGAGTCGGCCAACATGCTGATCATGACGGCGGCGATCCTCGACCGGATGCCGGTCGCCCGCGCCAGCGCCTACGGCAACCAGCACTACCGGATCCTGCACCAGTGGGCCGACTACCTGGTCGCAAACCTGCCGGACCCGGGCAACCAGAACCAGACCGACGACTTCACCGGTTTCATCGCGCACAGCGTCAACCTCGCCCTCAAGGGCATCGTCGGCATCGCCGCCATGGCAAAGGTCGCGGCGGCCGTAGGCAACACATCCGACCGGGACTTCTACG
The DNA here is from genome assembly GCA_025965915.1 of Dactylosporangium sp. Classification (GTDB taxonomy): domain Bacteria; phylum Actinomycetota; class Actinomycetes; order Mycobacteriales; family Micromonosporaceae; genus Planosporangium. The sequence goes on from JAOPWA010000005.1 coordinate 3,812, forward strand.
CGGCCAAAGCGCGCGCGTACATCGCCTCCTGGGTCGCGATGGGCCAGAACTCCAACTCGTCGCACCTGAAACTCACCTACGACGGCGCCGATTCCAGCTGGAGCCTCAAATACAACGGTTACCCGGACCGGCTGCTCAATACCAACCTCGTACCCCCGGCCGTCGCCGCCGAGGAGGCCGCCTGGTACCTGCAAAACCAGCATCCGTACGGCATCCTGCTCGATCCACGCAACCAGTACACCAAGACCGACTGGGAGTTGTGGACCGCGGGCTTCCTCGCCGCCTACCCCGACGCGCGCGACGTTCTCATCGACAAGGCGTACACCTTCGCCAACACCTCGGGCAGCCGGGTGCCGTTCACCGACTGGTACGACACCAACAGCGGCAACCAGGTCGGATTCGCCGACCGGCCGGTCATCGGGGGCCTGTTCACGCTGTTGACGCTGCGCTACGGGGCGAATGGTCTGACCGGACACTGGTCGTTCGACGCGAATCAGGCGACGGACCACAGCGGCGGCGCGAACGACCTGGCAACGCACGGCGTAGTCAGCTTCACCACGGGCCGGACCGGCGGGGCGCTTTCGCTGGACGGCACGTCCGGGTACGCCTCAGCGCCGCGCCCGGTGCTGCGCACCGACGCGAGCTTCACTGTCACCGCCTGGGTAAACCTGACCGACACCGGTCACTTCGCCACCGCTGTGAGCCAGGACGGGGTCCACGGCAGCGGCTTCTACCTCCAGTACTCCCGCGGCGACAACAGGTGGGCATTTAGCATGATCACCGGAGACGCCGACAACGCCGCCGCGTACCGCGCGCTGTCGACCGCCGCACCGGCCACCCAGGCCTGGACCCATCTCGCCGGCGTCCACGACGCGGAAGCCGGTCACCTTCGCCTGTACGTCAACGGCGCGTTGCAAAGTAGCGTCCCGCACACCGGCACATGGAACGCCGCGGGCAACCTTCAGATCGGACGGGGCAAGTGGAACGGCAACCCGACCGACTTCTTCCCGGGCGCGATCGACGAGGTGCGCACGTTCAGCGCCGCGCTGTCCGACTCCGACATCGCAGCCTCATACCAGCTCGGTGATCGGCTCGTGGCCGCCTTCCCCTTCGCGGAGAACGGCGGCGTCACCGCTGGCGACGTGGTCGGCGGGCACGCGCTGCGCCTTGCCGGTGGTGCCGGATGGGGTGGCGGCATCAGCGGAACCTGTTTGAACCTGTCCGGTGGCGGAGCGTACGCCGCCGCCAGCGCCTCCCTTGTCGACACCTCGGGGAGCTTCTCAGTCGCCGCGTGGGTCAACCTCGCCGCGGTGAGCGGGTACGCGACCGCCGTCAGCCAGGATGGTGTGCAGGCCAGCGGCTTCTATCTCCAGTACTCCCAGCAGGACAACGCCTGGGCGTTCGCCATGACCGGGGCCGACACCGCCGGCGCCACCCCAATCCGGGCGCTGTCCCCGTTCCCACCCAAGCTCGGCGGCTGGACGCACCTGGTCGGTGTGTACGACGCGACCGCCGGACAGTCGCGGCTCTACGTCGACGGGCGGCCGGCGGGCAGCGCGGCGCACCCGGGCGCCTGGACCGCCACGGGCGTATTCGCGGTCGGCCGGGCAAGGTGGAACGGCGCGCCCGTCGACTTCTTCCCCGGCCAGATCGGGCAGGTGCAGGTCTGGGCCCGCCCGCTGTCCGACACCGATGTACGGGTACTGGT
>JAOPWA010000318.1 GCA_025965915.1 Dactylosporangium sp.
GGCCTCGCGGTGGAACGGGTAGCAGAGCAGCAGTAACACGTCGATGCTTCGGTCCTGGATCTGACGCAGCCACGGGGTCAGCAGCAGCGGGTTGCTGCGGTGCAGGTCGAGATCCGCGTCGCCGTAGCCGACATGCAGCTGCAGCGGCTTGCCCAGGTCGACGGCCTCCCACAGCAGGAACCGCAGCAGGACCGGATCGGCGACCCGGGCGGTGCCGGTCGTGCTCACCTCGCGCAACCAACTGTCCGCGGCCCGCTGGACCTCCGCGTCCGTCGGACGGGACGGTTCGACGTCGAAGCCATGCCGGTAGGCGATGATGCTTTTGAAGCCGACGGCCGTGGTGGCGTGGCGGGCCAGCCGTTCGCGCACGGTCGCGGCGTACCCGGCCGCATCGGCACCTTCCCGCGCGACCTCCTCCGCGACCGCCTCGAGGCGTACCACCTCGTGCACCGGCCGACCGCTGGCGGCCTCCATCTGTTCGATCCCGAGGGTCGCGTCGCCCTGGTACCCGGTTTCGATCAGATAGCGGTCCACGTTAGCGGCGGTGAGCAGCCGCCGGTTGACCTCGGCGTTGCCGAGCTCAGCGCGGCGGGCCAGGTACTCCTCCGCCGAGGAGTGCGGCGCAAGGTCGAGCAGCGGTGCGCACCAACGACGGATCGAGAAGCCGACCTGGGAGTCGAACTGCGTCGTCCACGAGGGGGTCGGCACGCTCGACTCGGTGATCATCACTTCGAAGGTCGACCGGTCGACGTCGCCGGCGAGCGCGCCGTGGACATGGTGGTCGACCAGCGGCAGCTTCTCGATCGCCGCCGCGAGTCGACCCTCGGACCTGCTGCCCTGGTTGTGCTGGCCGCTGTGGTCGCGCTGCTTGCTGTGGTCGTGCTGCATGCCGGTCACGCTCACCAGCCCGCAAAAGGTGCGACGAGCTCGTGCGGGACCTTACCGGCGGCGGCGTCCGAGATGGCCGAGCCGAGAATGTCCACGGCGAGGTCCACTTCGTGGTCGTTGATGACGAGCGGTGGGGTGATCTCCAGGACGTTGCCGCCGACGTAGAAGACGACGGCGCCGAGCTGCCAGGCCCGGTAGACCACGTGCTGGGCGGCACGGCGATCCGGGGCATTGGTTTCCCGGTCGGTGACCAGTTCCAGCCCGATGGCCAGCCCGTGCCCGCGCACGTCGCCGATGACGGGCAGCTCCTCCTGCAGCTTGCGCAGCCCCGCCATCAGCCGCTCGCCACTCGCCGCGGCCCGCCCGGGTAGGTCCTCGGCGATGAGCGTGCGGAGCACGGCCCGTCCGGCCGCGGTGCAGATCGGATTGCCGGCGGTGGTCAGCAGCGCGGACGCCTCCGGGCCGTTGAGGATCTCGCTGGGCCCGACGGCGGCGGACAGCGGAAGGCCGCCCCCGATCGCCTTGCCGAAGGTGATGATGTCGGGCACGACGTCGTCGAGCTGGAACGCATGCAGGACACCGGGACGACCGAGGCCCATCTTGACCTCGTCGCAGGCGAGCGGGACGTCGTGGCGGCGGCACAACTCATGCAGGCGCCGTAGGAACCCGCGGGGCGGCACGACCAGCCCGCCGTCGGACAGGATGGGCTCGACCATGACGCAGGCGACGTCACCGCGACTGAGCTCGCGTTCGATCTCGGCCAGGGACGCCGCCACGCTGGCTTCGACCGGGTCCGGTCCATGAGCGTGCGGACGGAAAGGGTTGGGGTACGTCGCCAGATACAGGCCGGGCTCGGCGTCCGCACCGGCGTCGATGTGCACGCCGGAGACGCCCATCGCCACGCCCACCCCGCCGTGGTAGCTGTGCTGGAACGTGACGATCCGCCGCCGCCCGGTGGCGTGCCGGCAGGCGCGCAGGACGACGTCGTTGGCGTCGCTGCCGGCGTGTCCGAAGTAGACCCGCCGCTCCCCCACGCCCGGAGTGAGGGCCAGTAGCTCCTCGGCGAAGCCGACCGAGTCCGGATGCACCGCGGACAGCCCGCCCGCGCCGGCTGGCTTGCGCAGGGCGCGGGTCACCGCCTCGGTGACGGCGGGGTGGCCGTGACCGAGGCCGCAGGCGGTCCAGGTCGCGCTGAGGTCGAGCAGGCGACGGCCGCCCTCTTCGACCAGCCACGAGCCCTCGCCCTCCACGACGGCGAGCGGGAAGAAGCGCAGCTTCTCGATCCCTGCGACCACCGCGGCATCACGCTCGTACAGCGAGCACTCCGAGGGCATCGACGGCTTCGAGGGCATCGACGGCTCCGAGGGCTCCGGGCGGTAGGTGTCGACGTCGCTCATCAGGCCCCCATGGGTGCGGCGGGCTCGGACTCCCGAGCACCGGTGCCATCTTGCGCGTTGATGCCGAGCTCCGCGGTCAGCGTGGTACCGATGCGTCGGGCGAGGCCGGGCGCGACGAGCACGATGATCAGGCCGGCGGCGCACCAGGCGAAGGCGACGAACGGCGAGGCGAGCAGGCTGTCCTGGCCTTTGACGTTGAAGTAGAAGGCGGCGGCGATGACGCCGATGCCCAGGAGTGGGACCACGATCTCGTAGCGCGGGATGGCGACCCGGCCGGTGGCGATGAAGCGGATGACGCCGACCTCGACCATGAGGTAGGTGAACATCAGGCAGACGGCGCCGATGACGGCGAAGTAGAAGTACGAGTCCAGCGCAGCGTCGCCGGTGCCCATGTTCGGGCGGCCGGTGGCCCACGAAACGATGTCCACGACGGCGGTGATGGCCAGAACCACCCAGAGGGCGTTGCGCGGACTGCCGTGCTTTGCGTCCAGCTCAGCCAACGGCTTCGGCCCGAAACCGTCCCTGGCCAGGGCAAAGATCATCCTGCTCGCGGTCGCGGCGGAGGACATGTGCGACGCGAATGCCGACATCACGGAGGTGAACAGGATTACCAGCGCGAACCACAGGCCCACGTACTGGCTGCCGAGCGTGCCCAGCGTGTTGCCCGAGCCTTTGAAAGCCTCGAGTCCCTTGCCGTCGGTGCCGAACCCCACGATCTGGGTGAACATGACGACCACGAACAGTACGGACGTCAGCAGTACCGCTCCGCCGAGCGCCCTGGGGATGTTGCGGCGCGGGTCGTCGGTCTCCTCGCCTAGCGCCGCGCATGCTTCGAACCCGGCCCAGGACAGGAACGCCGCGACCACGGCTCCCATGACGGCCTGGAAGCTCACGCCGGACAGCGTGAACGTCGAGAAGTCGATCCCCGTGGACTTCGCACCGCCCTTGCCGAGGATGACGAAGGTGAGTACGACCATGAAGACGATGCCGATGCCTTCGATGGCCAGCAGTACGCGGGCCACGGTCCGGGTGTCACGGGTGTTGAGGATGGCCGAGAGCGCGAGGCCGATAACGGCCGGCACCACCCAGGGCAGCTGGAAGGGGTGCTCGCTGTTCGGCTGGGCAGCCGCCAGCAGGGCGTTCGTGAAGGCGCCGAGGGCCGCGAGCGTACAGATGGAGAAGAACAGGTACGTGCCCAGCAACGCGAAGCCGGCGAAGAACCCGGCGCGCGGACCGACCGTGGCCCCGACGAGCGCGTAGGCGCTGCCGGAGTGGTTGTAGTAGCGGGTGAGCCGTACGAATCCGTAGGCGACCAGGGCGACGCCGGCACAGCCGAGCACGAACACGAGCGGAACGGCCTTGCCTACCGCGTCGATCAGGCCCTGGCCGTTGCCGGCCATCGCGAGGGTCGGTCCCATCAGGCCGAGGGAGAGCGCGAGCGCTTCCCACAGCTTCAGCTTGCGGCGGCTCTTGGAGACTGTGCTCACGCCTCGCTCCTTACTCGGGTTGCAGGTTCCATGGGGCAGGGGCTCGGTGGGGATGTGCTCAGACCGACCAGGCGAAGCGCAGGCGGTCGACGACGGTCTGCATGTCGGCCCCGCCGTACTCGGCCTGCTCATGACGGCGGACGGCGACCAGCGCTTCGAGGAGTTCGGCACCGAGGTGACGGCGGGCCGCGGCGGACTGCTCCAGCGCGTCGAGCGCGGCTGCGTGCGTACCCGGCAGGCGCACGACTCCGAGCCGCTTGGTCTCGTCCTCGGTCAGCGACGCCGGCGCGACGGTGACTTCGGGAGGCAGCGGCGTACCGGCCCGCAGTCCGTCCAGCGCCGCGGCGAGAATCGCGCCACACGCCACGTAGGGGTTGGCCGCCGGGTCGACACACTTGACCTCGATGTTCGCGCCATACGGGTTACCCACGGTCGCCGCGCAGAGCCGGACCGCGGCTTCTCGGTTCTCCAGTCCCCAGCACGCGTAGGCGCCCGACCACATACCCGGCTGCAGTCGCAGGCTTGACAGGGCGGATGGCGCGAGCAGGCCGGTGAGCTCCGGTAGCTGCTCGACGATGCCGGCGATCAGCGATCCGCCATCCGGAGTTATGCCGTGCGGCCCCTCCCCGCCGGAAAGCAGCGGCTTGCCGTCGCGGAGGAACGACATGTGCAGGTGAGCGCCGTTACCGACCCCGTCGAGGAACGGCTTGGGCGACAGCGACACCGCCAGTCCGTGGCGGCGCGCGGTACGGCCGAGCAGGAACCTGGCGAGCGCGAGCTTGTCGACAGCCTGCAGCGGAGCTGCGGGGGTCAACGAGAACTCGAACTGACGGTCACCGTACTCCGCATGAAGCTGCTCGAGGCCGAGCTTCGCCCGGTCGAATTCGGCTTCGAGGTCGAGCAAGAAGTCCTGATGGTCGAGTGCGGACCCCAGCCCGTAGGCCGACCAACGCTCGCCGCCGGCACTGTCCGGGCGCGCGGGCAGCAGCGAGAACTCCATCTCTCCCGCCGCGAGAACCTCGAGCCCCAGCGCCTCGGCCGCGGCCTGCTGCCGGCGCAGGAAGCCGCGCCAGCACACGGGGGACGCCGATCCGTCCTGGGTGAAGACCTCGGCCGGCGCCCAGGCCAGACCACCGCCCACATCCACGGCCGCCGCGAGGTCGGCGCGCAGTCGAAGGTCGCCGACGGCTCCGATCCGCGGGGTGGCGGCGATCGCGTTGTCGGCGCAGAACACCGCCCAGGTACTCGACGCACCGACACCGGAGCGGTGCATCGATCCAGCCCGACCCACCGGCACCTGCTTACCGCGCGAAACCCCGGCGGAGTCGATGATCGCACCGACCACGAGACGGACCCCGGCGGCGCGCAGCGCCTCGGTGACAGCCTGCGCCTCGTCGGCGGGCATCACAGGAAGGGACTCAGGGGTTGCCATCGAAACTCCAGGTGAGACAGGATTTGCAACTGTTCCGATTATTACAGTTCTGACGGACAGTCAGAGTAGTTATATCTGTTAGAAGTCTTCGTGAGAAGGTCCAGGTCGATCGAATTCCGGGCCGTTCCGGCGCCGTGCCCGCCGCAGCCGTTCCGGCGCCGTGCCCGCCGCAGCCGGGCCATCGGCCTCGAGGGCCGATCGCTACCAGCTGTCAGGTCGGGTACCGGGAACCGACGTCCCGATCTCCGCCAGATCCTCGAAGGCCGCGACCGCGGCGGCGACCATCGCCTGGGCCACGTGGTGCACGGCGAGGTCCGACGGCAGGAATCGCGGGTGGTGCAGGCCGGGACT
>JAOPWA010000332.1 GCA_025965915.1 Dactylosporangium sp.
CCTAGGCGCCCGGTATACGTGTCAATGGTGTGGCGGTGAATAATCAGAAGGTCCGCCTCTATCCTTGGCTGTTACCTTACGGTCACTCTCCGCAGTTGCATGCAGGTTTCGAGCCTTCTGTCAAGCGGGAGAAAGGCGCTTCACACGTGCTCTGAGCAGCACTAATGGTGAAGATCGGGCTGGGATTACGCGCTGTCGCCGTGTTACGCTAGACACAGCGAAAGGGGTTTCGAACCTATGGTTTTCAGTGTCGGCGAGACCGTTGTCTACCCCCACCACGGGGCCGCACTCATCGAGGCAATCGAGACCCGGATCGTCAAGGGCGAGGAAAAGCAGTACCTCGTTCTGAGGGTCGCTCAGGGTGACCTGACGGTGCGGGTGCCCGCCGAGAACGCCGAGAGCGTCGGCGTGCGTGAGGTGGTTGGCGAAGAGGGTCTCACGAAGGTCTTCGACGTCCTCCGCGCTCCGCACACCGAGGAGCCGACCAACTGGTCTCGGCGTTACAAGGCAAACCTGGAGAAGCTGGCTTCCGGCAACCCGCTCAAGGTTGCGGAGGTCGTGCGTGACCTGTGGCGTCGGGAGCGTGAGCGAGGCCTGTCCGCGGGAGAGAAGCGGATGCTCGCGAAGGCGCGTGACATCCTGGTCGGTGAGGTTGCACTCGCCGAGAAGAGCACTAAGGACGAGGCTGAGGTGCTCCTCGATAAGGTGCTCACCGGAGCCTGATCCTTCAGAACGGCAATTTCGTAGACCGAGGACCGCGACGTGACCGCGCAGCAAAGCATGCGTGGTGACGTCGCGGTCCTCGTTCCCGCTGCGGGTCAGGGAGTGCGCCTGGGTCCGGGCGGTCCGAAGGCGCTGCGATCGCTGCGTGGCCAGCCTCTGCTGGTCCACGCGGTACGCAGGGTGGCCGCCGCCCCATCGGTGGGCTGTGTGGTCGTGGCGGCGCCGGCCGACTCTGTGGCTGCGGTACGCGAGCTGCTCTCGTCTATCTCCGAGCAGGTTGAGGTGCTGGTGGTCGCGGGTGGAGCGTCCCGGCAGATGTCGGTGGCTGCTGCGCTCGCGGCGGTGCCGGAGCGGTACGACATCGTGCTCGTGCACGACGCGGCCCGCGCGCTCGCCCCGCCCGAACTGGTCGAGCGGGTCGCCGCGGCGGTCCGGGAGGGCCACGCCGCAGTCATACCCGTGCTGCCTGTGGTCGACACCATCAAACACGTTCAATTGAGCGGCGAAGTGATGGCGACCCTGGACCGATCGGTGCTGCGGGCCGTTCAGACTCCGCAGGGCTTCCAGAGGCCGACGCTGGTCCAAGCTCACGCCGCCGCTGTGGATGACCACACCGATGACGCCGGCATGGCGGAGAAGATCGGCGTGAGGGTCTGGACGGTGCCGGGCGAGGAGTCCGCCCTCAAGATCACCCGACCGTTCGATCTGGCCGTCGCCGAGTTGCTACTCGATCTCTGACGCGTACCGTCGGGCCTGGCGCTAGTCCGAGCGGGTGCCCGTGAGCAGATGGGCGGCGGCCGGGGACTGTCCTTCGGCATCCGCCTCCGGGCGGCGTCGAGGCCGGCGCCGCCAGACGAGGTACGTGCCGATCGCGCCGGCGACGGCCAGCACAGCCACCGCGATCCCGGCGTACGCCGCACCCCCGGAATCGCCCTTCATCGTCGCGGAGCCGAGTGCCGCATACGCCACGGTGGCCGGCGCGGCGCCGAGCAGGGTTCCGACCAGGTACCGGACCAACCCGACCGAGGCCGTGCCCAGCGCGTAGTTGGAGATGCCGAACGGGACCAACGGGATGAGCCGAGAAACCATTACGGCCAACAGCCCCCGTCGGGCCACCGCCTGTTCGAGCAGCGCGAACCGGCCCCGCAGATGACTCGCCACGAAATCGCGGCCCAGGACGCGACCGATACAGAACGAGAGCACCGCCCCGGCGGTCACGCCGAGGATGGTGTACCCCGCGCCGGCCACCGTGCCGAACAGTGCCCCGCCGACGAACGCGAGCAGCGTACGGGGGGTGAGCGCCACCACCAGCAGTGCGCTGCCCACGACCGCGACCAGGGGCGCCAGGACGTGACTGGAGTGCGCGGCGGCGAGCAGGCTGTGCCGGCTGGGATGCATGATCAGGGTTGTCAGGCCCAGCCCGGCGACCAGTGTGACCAGCACGCCGAAGCGCACGGCGGCGGTCAGGGACCGGCGGGGCCGGCGACCGGTCTGGGGCGCCTGGCGGGGCCCGCGGGCCACATCGGTCGGGGCAGAGGGAGGAGGCATCAGATCAAGGGTAAGCGCCGACAGCCAGGCGCCGTGGGGTACAGGGCGTTCATTTCAGGGAGCGGCCGTGCGCCGGTAACCCGCGTGTTGCGTACCCTCTTGGTCGTGATCGTTCCCCTGGTCGGTGTCGGCACCGACGTGCACGCGTACGAGCCGGGCAGGGCGTGCTGGGTGGCCGGGCTGCGCTGGGACGGCGTGGACGGGCTGGCGGGCCACTCCGACGGCGATGTCGTCGCGCACGCCGCCTGTGACGCGCTGCTGTCGGCGGCGGGCCTGGGCGACCTCGGCTCGAACTACGGCACCAGCCGCCCGGAGTGGGCCGGAGCGTCCGGGGTCTCCCTGCTCGCCGAGACGGCCCGCCGGGTGCGAGCGGCCGGCCTCGAGATCGGCAACGTGTCGGTGCAGGTCATCGGGGTGGCGCCAAAGGTGGGTAAGCGACGTGTCGAGGCGGAGACACTGCTGGGCGAGGCGATCGCCGCGACGTTTCGGTTGTCCGGTACCACCACCGACGGGCTCGGTTTCACCGGTCGGGGCGAGGGCCTCGCCGCGATCGCGACCGCCTTGGTCTATCCGGCTCCGTAGGTCGATGAGGGTCAGGACGAGCGGCGGGCCCAGCTCCACGCGTACCCGGTGTCCTCACACGCCAGGGCGGGTTCGCAGAGGTCAAGCGGCCGGAACGTGTCGACCATGACGGCCAGTTCGTCGAAGTAGTCGACCCCGATGGCCCGCTCCGCGGCACCCGGCTGCGGCCCGTGCGTGAACCCGCTCGGGTGCAGCGAGATCGATCCCTGCTCGATGCCCGAGCCTCGCCGCGCCTCGTAGTTGCCTCCGGTGTAGAAGAGCATCTCGTCGGAGTCGACGTTGTGGTGGTTGTACGGCACCGGGATCGACAGCGGGTGGTAGTCGACCTTGCGCGGCACGAACGAACAGATGACGAAGTTGGGACCTTCGAAGGTCTGGTGTACCGGCGGCGGCTGGTGCACTCGCCCGGTGATCGGTTCGAAGTCGTGGATCGAGAAGACCCACGGGTAGAGGCAGCCGTCCCAGCCGACGACGTCGAACGGGTGGTTGGCATAGGTGAACTTCGTCCACCCGCGCCGGTGCTGGACGAAGACCTCCACGTCCGTCCCGTCGACCAGCAGCGGGGACGACGGGCCCCGAAGGTCGCGTTCGCAGTACGGCGCCTGCTCCAGCAGTTGCCCGCGCACGGAGAGATACCGGCGAGGTGGTCCGATATGGCCACTTGCCTCGATCACCAGCGTGCGCAGCAGTCCGTCCAGCGGCACGATCCGGTAGATCACCGAGGTTGGGATGATCACGTAGTCCCCGGCGCCCACCTCCAGCGCGCCGAAGGTCGACTCGATGCGGGCCCGGCCGTCCTCCACGTACACGCACTCGTCGCCGATGGCGTTGCGGTACAGCGGCGAGGGCTGGTCGGCGACCGAGTACGAGATGCGGCAGTCGTCGTTGGCGAGCAGATGCTGGCGGCCCAGGATCGGGTCGGCGTCGCCGGGGTCCAGCTTGTGGGTGCGCAGGTGGCGCGGTTTGAGCGGCAGGTTCGGCTGGCGCGACCAGGGCTGCGGGGAAAACTCCTCGGCCGCGACGATCGCAGTGGGAAGGTGCCGGTGGTATAGCAGCGAGGAGTCGCTGGAGAAGCCTTCCTGGCCCATCAACTCTTCGGCGTACAGACTGCCGTCAGGCTGCCTGAACTGGGTATGGCGCTTGCGGGGCAGGTTGCCGACGCTGCGGTAGTACGGCATTTTCGTCCTCCTGCTTTGTCCGCTTTGCGAATCAAGACGTCCGATTATCGAACACTATTGTCCGCCATTCGTAGCCTCCACTAGGTTCAATTCTCGTGTCAATGCGTCCAGTACCCCGGGTGTTCGTCGGCCTTCTCGACGACGCAGCGGTGTTTCCGCCCGGCAACGCACCGCTGGCCGGCGCGGTTGCCGCACACCGTGAACACCGCGCGGCCTGGCACGCGGCCATGGTCGGCCCGTTACTGGTCCCACCCGAGGACGTCGCGGGCGTACCCGCTGATCTGGAGATCGGCGTGGTCGGCTCGAACGATGCGGTCGCCCAGGTCATCGACAGTGAGCGGACGATCCGTCAGATCGAGGTCCCGGTCGCCAAGCGCGGCGAAGATCCCCAACCCGGCCTCCGAGAGCTGCTCGCGTTGATCGGGACGACCGACGTTCAGGGGTACGCGGAAATCCCACTCACCTGGGGCCTGACGGCCGCCCTGGACGTGCTGGCCGAGGCGCGGGCGGCGGGGCTGCCGGTGGCGCCCAAATTCCGCACCGGCGGCCTGGCCGCGGAGCTGTTCCCGACCCCGGTCGAGCTCGCCGCGGTCATCTGCGCGTGCCGTGACCGCGCGCTGCCGTTCAAGCTGACCGCCGGTCTGCACCACGCACTCCGGCACACCGACCCGGAGACCGGCTTCATCCACCACGGCTTCCTCAACGTGCTGGTGGCTTCGGCCGCGGCGGCCGACGGCGCGGAGCTGGCGGACGTCGCGAACGTGCTCGCGTCCGGCGATGCGATCCCGCTCGTCACGGCAGTACGCGCCCGCATGGAGCAGGAGCGGCCACTGTGGGTCGGCTTTGGTAGTTGCAGCATTGACGAGCCCCTCGCCGACCTGCGTGTGCTCGGACTCCTGCCGAACTCGAAAGAGGCGCTGACGTGAGCGAGCCAAGTGATCGACCCAGCCGGCCGGCGAGTAAGCCAAGCGAGCGACCCAGCTGGCTCGAGATCGCGGCCGACGACCCGTTCGGCGTGCACAACCTGCCCTACGGCGCGTTCGACCCCGGTGACGGATCGCGGAGGCTCGGGGCGCGCATCGGTGACCGGGTGCTCGATCTCGCCGCGCTGGAGCGGGCAGGCCTGGTCGAGGCGCGCGGGACGCTGCAGGCCGCAACGCTCAACCCGTACATGGCGCTCGGCCGCCCGTATTGGAAAGCCGTGCGGGACCGCCTGACCGAGCTGCTCACCGATCAGATCTTCCGTTACCGCGTCGAGCGGCTGCTGGTGCCGCTGGCCGACGTGACGCCGGGGTTGCCGTTCGAGGTGGGTGACTACGTCGACTTCTACTCGTCGCAAGAGCACGCGACCAACCTGGGGCGGCTGTTCCGGCCGGGCTCGCCACCGCTGTTGCCGAACTGGAAGCACCTGCCCATCGGCTACCACGGGAGGGCGGGCACGGTCGTGGTCTCCGGGACCGACATCGTGCGGCCGAACGGTCAGCGCAAGCCGCCGGACGCTCCGGCGCCGACCTTCGGCCCGTCACAGCGGCTCGACATCGAGGCCGAGGTCGGTTTCGTGGTCGGGGCGCCGTCGTCGCTGGGTACGCCGCTGACCACCAAGGACTTCTACGAGTACGAGTTCGGCGTGGTCCTGCACAACGACAGGTCCGCCCGTGAACTGCAGGCGTGGGAGTATCAGCCGCTCGGACCGTTCCTCGGCAAGTCCTTCGCCACCTCGGTATCGGCCTGGGTCGTGCCGCTCGACGCGCTCGCCCAGGCCCGGGTCCCGGCACCGGAGCAGTCACCGCCGGTGCTGCCCTACCTGGCCGATGAGCGGACCGGGTACGACATCCGCATCGAGGTCGTCTGGAACGGCACGGTGGTGTCCCGTCCGCCGTTCTCGGGCCTGTACTGGACACCGGCGCAGCAACTCGCCCATCTGACGGCCAACGGCGCCTCTGTTCGCCCCGGCGACCTGTACGCCTCGGGCACGGTCTCCGGGGCGAAGCGGGCCGAGGTCGGCTCGTTCATCGAGCTGACCTGGGGCGGTGCCGAGCCGGTGACACTGGCCGACGGCCGCACCCGTACGTTCCTGGAGGACGGCGACACGGTCACCCTCACCGCGACCGCACCGGGCCTGGACGGCACGGTCGTCGGCTTCGGCGAGGTGGTCGGCCGCATCCAGCCGCCGCGGCGCTAGCCGAGGGCGGCCTCCGCCGCGCTGCTAGCCGAGGGCGGCCTCCGCCGCGCTGAGGAACTGGTCGTTCTCCTCGGGGGTGCCGATGGTGACGCGCACCCCGTCCCCGGCGAACGGGCGCACGATCACGCCGGCGCGCTCGCAGGCGGCGGCGAACTCCAGCGACCGGTCGCCCAGCGGCAGCCACACGAAGTTGGCCTGGCTTTCGGGTACCTCCGCACACAGTTTGCGCAGCGCGGGCAGGAGCCGCTCGCGCTCGGCGACGACCTGGTCGGCCCGGCGCTGCATCTCGTCGGACGCGCGCAGCGCGGCCAGCGCGGCGGCCTGGGCGGCGCTCGAGGTGGAGAACGGCGTGACGACCTTGCGGACCGCGGCCGCCACCTCGGGCGCCGCCACGAGGAACCCGATACGCAGCCCGGCGAGCCCCCATGCCTTGGACAGCGTGCGTAGCACCACGACGTTGGGCCGGTCGCCGGCGACCGCCAGGCCGTCGGGGACGCTGGCGTCGGTCACGAACTCCCGGTATGCCTCGTCGAGTACCACCAGGACGTTCTCGGGCACGGCGTCGAGGAACGCGTCGAGTTCGGCGCCGCGGACCGCCGTACCCGTCGGGTTGTTGGGGTTGCAGACCAGCACGAGGCGGGTCTTGTCGGTGATCGCAGCCGCCATGGCGGGTAGGTCATGGGCGTGTTCGGCCGTGTTGGGCACCCGGAGGCTGGCCGCGGCGGTGGTGGCGGCGATGATCGGGTAGGCCTCGAAGGAGCGCCACGAGTACAGCATCTCGTCGCCGGGCAGGCAGGTGACGCGGGCCAGGTGCTCGGCAAGCGCGACCGAGCCGCAGCCGGTGGCGATCCGGTCGGGGTCGACCCCGTAACGCTCGGCCAGCGTTTCACGCAGCGCGACCACCCCCATGTCGGGGTACCGGTGCACCCCGGTAGCGGCATCGGCGATCGCCTCGACCACGCCGGGTAACGGGCCGTAGGGCACCTCGTTGCTGGCCAGTTTGATCGCGCCCGGCACGTTACGGCCGGGGACGTAGTCGGGCAGCGCGTCGAGGTCTAGGCGGGTGAGGCGGCTCATGTCGTTTCTCCGGTCTTGGCGTGCTTCACATCTACTACCACGGTGGCTGCCGACTTGTCGTGGAGGGCCTGATGCAGCGGCTGGTCGATGGCGATGAACAGGCAGTCGACGAACTGGAATACGAACCCGACGCCGCAGGTCCACAGCAGGGTGGCGATACCCATGGGGTTCCACCGGCGCCAGGCCCGACCGAAGCCGAGTGGGCCGTCGGCCTCCAGCCGTAGCACCTTGATGCCGAGCAGCCGTTTTCCGGGCGTCTGTCCGCTGTTGGCGAGCGCCGGCACCTCGTATGCGAACCACAGCGCGGCGGCGATGGCCGTGATCGTGAAAGTCAGGCTCTGGGTGTGCTGCGGCTGGGGCACGTCGTCATAGGGCAGGTGCGCCTGCATCCGCTGGAGGACCGTTCTGTACCAGGGCCAGAAGTCCTGGTAGAGCTGGTAGACGAACCAGCCGTTGACCACGGCGTTGATCACGATGAGGGCCCCGATGTCGACCAGCCGGGCGGCCAGTCGCCGTCCGAGGTCCGCGATGGGATAGCCGTGCGGGCGTGGCGCCGGCGCGAAGAGCCGGGCGTACGCGGGGTGGACCGGATATCCGGGTGGCGGCTGGGTTCCGGGTGGCACCGGCATCCCAGGCGGGGGCCATGGCATCCCCGGCGGGGGCCCCGGCGTCCCCGGGGTGGGCGCGTCCGGGGACGGCGTGCCCGGGGTCGGGGGTGCCG
>JAOPWA010000346.1 GCA_025965915.1 Dactylosporangium sp.
CGGCACCCAGCACCACGGCCAGCGCCTCGATCACGGTATTGACGGTGCGGGTCGGGGTGAACTGCGGCTCCTGCCAGGTCCTGCCCCGACGCAGCCAGATACTCGGCGCACCGATCGCCTCGGCGCCGCCGATGTCGGCCTCGGGCGCGTCGCCGATGACCCATGCGCCGCTCAGGCGGACCCGGGCCCGCTCCGCCGCAATGCCGAAGATGCGAGGGTTCGGCTTACGGGCCCCCGCCTCCTCGGAGATCACCCAGGCGGCGAGGTACCGGTCCAGGCCGGTGCGGCGAAGCTTCTCCTCCTGTAGCCGCGTCTCACCGTTGGTGACCACCACCGGCACCCCGCCGGCGTCCTCCGCGATGCCGAGCGCGCAGGCGACCAGCGGTTCGAGGCGCATCCGATCGAGCAGCCCCTCCCGAACGATGTTCACGAGATCGATGGCGGGGATACGCAGCCCGTAGCGGTCCTGGATCGCGTCGGCCAGGTCCCACGACGGCGTCATGCCGTCGGCGTCTACTGAAAGCAACCAGTCCAGGTCGTAGTCGGGTGCGCCGACCTGTTCGAGAAAGTCCTGCCCCCATGCGCGAAATGCCCCTTCGCGGTCGATCAGCGTGTTGTCGAGGCTGAGTAGCAACAGGGGCACGCCGGGACCCTACGTGACATTGTCGGCTCCCGGACACCCCCCCTTGACGGCCGAAATTGGCAAACCGACGCCAATGGGCCGGTATATGAACCCCAGTCGGCGTGATGACCGCTGGGAAATTGCGAGAGACCGGTCATGGCTGTCACGATCGACCAGTGCCCAGGGTAAGTCAGGACCAACTCGACGCGCGCCGCCGCGAAATCCTCGCCGGTGCTCGCACCTGCTTTGCCCGGCATGGGTATGAGGGTGCCACGGTACGGCGGCTCGAAGACGAGATCGGTCTGTCCCGTGGCGCGATCTTCCACCACTTCCGCGACAAGGAATCGCTGTTCCTTGCCGTCGCCGAGGACGACGCCGCCGCGATGGTCGCCACCGTCGCCGAGCACGGCCTCGTACAGGTCATGCGTGACCTGCTCGGCAGAGCTGCCGAACCGGCCGTCGAAGCCACCGGCGAGCCGGAGGTGACCGGCTGGCTCGGCAGCCAACTCGAGGTGTCCCGCCGGCTGCGCACGGATCCGGAGTTCGCCAAGCGGTGGGCAGCACGCTCGGAGGCGATCTCCGCTGCCACCCGCGACCGTCTGAGCCGCCAGCGCGAGGCCGGGGTGCTGCGCGCGGACGTACCCGTCGACGTGCTTGCCCAGTTCCTGGAACTCGCGTACGACGGCCTGGTGCTGCACCTGGCGACCGGTCGGCCGGCCGACGACCTCGACGTGGTCCTGGACCTGGTGGAGGAGACCGTCCGACGCCCCCTCTGAGCCGGTGCCCTGGTGGTTCAGGCGTGCGGCCGGGTGTGCCGAATGCCGCTACCTTCCCTAGGATTCGGGAATGGACCTCGGACTCGCTGACCGGGTGTACATCATGACCGGCGCGTCCCGCGGCCTCGGCTTCGCCGCCGCGCAGTGCCTGGTGGCCGACGGAGCGCGGGTGGTCATCTCGTCACGGAACAGCGATCGGGTGGCGGAGGCGGTGGAGCGACTCGGCGGCCCGAACGTCGCCGCTGGCCTCGCCGCGGATCTCGCCGACGAACTCACCCCCGCCCACCTCGTCCGCTTGGCGTTCGAGGAGTTCGGACGGCTCGACGGCGCGCTGATCTCGGTGGGCGGTCCGCCGCCCGGCACCGCGCTACAGGTCACCGACGATCAGTGGCTGCAGGCGTTCCGATCCGTGTACCTCGGCTCGATCCGCGTGGCCCGGGCCGTCGCCGCCCGGCTGGAGAGCGGGGGCTCGATCGGGTTCGTGCTGTCCACCTCCGTCCGCCAACCCATTCCCGGCCTCGGAATCTCCAACGGACTGCGGCCAGGTCTCGCCGGGGCCGCCAAGGACATGGCCGACGAACTGGGCCCGCGCGGAGTCCGGGTGGTGGGCCTGCTGCCGCACCGCATATCGACCGACCGCAGCCGTGAGCTGTTCGCGAACGCTGCGGACCCGGAGCTTGCCCTCGCCGCGGTGAAGGCGGAGATCCCGCTGCGCCGGCTGGGCGAGCCGGAGGAGTTCGGCCGGGTCGCGGCGTTCGTGCTGTCTCCGGCGGCGAGCTACCTCAGCGGACTCACCGTGCCCGTCGACGGCGGAGCGTTGCGCGGCTATTAGTCGACGAACTCCTGCTCGGGAATCGTCGCCACCGGCTCCACCTCCGTGAACGGCCGAGGCGAGTCGGCGACCGCGAACTGCGTGCGGTACAACTCGGCATACAGCCCACCCGCGGCGACCAGCTCGTCGTGGGTGCCCCGTTCGACGACCCGGCCCTTGTCGATGACGAGAATCTGGTCGGCGTCGCGCACGGTCGACAACCGGTGCGCGATGACGATGGCGGTGCGGCCGGTCAGCGCCGCGCCGAGCGCCCGCTGCACGGCAGCCTCGGACTCCGAGTCCAGGTGGGCAGTCGCCTCGTCCAGGATCACGACAGAGGGGGCCTTCAGCAGCAGCCGGGCGATCGCGATGCGCTGCTTCTCGCCGCCGGAGAACCGGTACCCCCGCTCCCCCACCACCGTCTCCAGACCGTCCGGCAACTCGCGTACGAGGTGACCGACCTGTGCCCGGTCCAACGCGGTCCACAGCTCGTCGTCGGTGGCGTCGGGCCGGGCGTAGCGCAGGTTCTCCGCGATCGTCTCGTGGAAAAGGTGTGAGTCCTGGGTGACCACGCCGATCGTGTCGCGCAGTGACCCCAGGGTCGCGTGCCGCACGTCGACGCCGCCCACCAGCACGCTGCCACCACTAACGTCGTAAACCCGCGGCAGCAGCATCGCGGTGGTGGACTTACCCGCGCCGGACGGGCCGACCAGCGCCACCATCTGTCCCGGTGCGACCGTGAAGGACACTCCGCGCAGCACCGGCTCGGTCACGGTACGGTCGAGCGCCGAGACATCTTCGAGAGAGGCCAGTGAGACCTCCGACGCGCTCGGGTAACGGAAGTGCACATCGCGGAACTCGACGCGCCCCGCGCCCCGCGGGATCGGGCGGGCATCGGGGGCCTCGGAGATCGCCGGCTTCAGGTCGAGTACCTCGAAGACACGCTCGAACGACACGAGCGCACTCATCACGTCGACCCGTACGTTGGACAGCGCGGTCAGCGGGCCGTAGAGCCGGCTGAGCAGCAGGGCGAGACTCACGACGGTGCCCGGAAGGATCGCGCCGCGCACGGCGTACCAGCCGCCCAGGCCGTAGGTCAGCGCCTGGGCGAGGGCGGCGACCAGCAGCATGGCGACGAAGAAGGTACGGCTGTACATCGCCGACTCGATGCCGATGTCACGTACCCGCGCCGCCCGCTCGCCGAAGCGCTTCGCCTCGACGTCCGGCCGGCCGAACAGCTTGACCAGCAGCGCGCCCGCCACCCCGAACCGCTCGGTCATCGTCGCGTTCATCTTCGCGTCGAGCTGGTAGGACTCGCGGGTGATGTCTGCCAGCCGCCGGCCGATGCGCCGGGCCGGCAGGATGAACACCGGCAGCATCACCAGCGACAGCGCGGTGATCTGCCAGGACAGCGTGAACATGACCGCGGCGGTCAGCGCCAGCTGGATGACGTTGCTGACCACGCCGGACAGGGTCGACGTGAACGCCCGCTGCGCACCCATTACGTCGTTGTTGAGCCGGCTGACCAGGGCCCCGGTCTGGGTACGCGTGAAGAACTGCAGCGGCATGCGCTGCACGTGGTCGTACACCTGGGTACGCAGGTCGAGGATGATGCCTTCGCCGATGCGGGCCGAGTACCACCGCTGGACCAGCGATAGCAGCGCGTCAACGACGGCGAGCGCCGCGATGAGCAGCGCGGTGCGCACCACGGCATGTGCCGCGTCGCCGCCGCGCTGGGTGATCTGGTTGACCACGCGGCCGGCCAGGAGAGGCGTCGCAACCCCGATCCCGGCGGCAAGGACGACGGCGAGCAGGAACACGACGATGTCACGCCGGTAGGGGTGGGCGAACTCCATTATCCGCCGCGCAGTTTCCCGCCCGATCTTGCGGCCGGACAGGTCGCCCTCGCGCCGCATCGAGCGCAGCATCTCCCAGCCGCCCATCCCACCCATGGGACCCACCGACACACACACCTCCGCGTCACGTCCGCACACCAGTGTCGCGGACGGCTATGACAACGGTGGATGCGAGCGCTTTCTTCCCAGACTGTCCTAGCGCAGGTTACTCGCCGATCCCGGCGACGTCGCGCAGCCGGCGGACCTGCGCGGCCCGCTCGGCGGCCTCCTGCTCGGCGAAGCCGCGCCCCGCAGCCCCGGCGATCAGCGCCTTGATCTCGACGACGGCGTCGCGCGGAGCGGCCAGGACGGCGGCGGTCAGGTCGGCCACCGCGGCGTCAAGATCCGCGCGCCCGACGACCAGGTTGGCCAGCCCGACACGCTCGGCCTCCGTCGCCGGCACCCGCCGGCCGGTCACGCAAATCTCGAGAGCCCGGGCGTACCCGACGAGCTCGACCAGCCGCTTCGTGCCGGTCAGATCAGGGACGAGCCCGAGCTTGACCTCGGCCATCGTGAACGCTGCGTCCTCGGTGACGACCCGGAAATCGCACGCCAACGCGAGCTGGAAACCGGCTCCGATCGCGTGCCCGTGCACGGCCGCGATCGTGATCAGATCAGCCCGGCGCAGCCAGGAGAACCCTTCCTGATACTGCGCGATGCGCTCCTGGGCCTGCTCCGGCGGGAGCGTCACCAGGTCCGCGAAAGTGCCGCGGGGCGCCGGCTGTTCACCGGCGCCCGCGTCACGATCGGAGGTCCCGTCATCGCCTGCGGCCGTGCCCCCCGCTGCCTCGCCACCCGACGCAAGCGCTCCGGCCACCGACAGGTCCAGGCCCGCCGAAAATGCTCTTCCCTCACCGCGCACCACCACGACGCGAACGTCGCCCGGCAATTCTCGCGCGAATTCGCGGAGCGCCGCCCACATGGTGGGTGTTTGCGCGTTGAGGACCTCGGGCCGGCACAACGTAACCGTTGCGACCGGCCCCTCACGATCTAGTCGTACCCCGACTGACGGAGTCGCCGTCGTGTTCTCTTGCTCGGTCACGCCTTCTTCCGCCGACGCGCTCCGCCGCGTTGGCGTAGCTGAACTCCCGACTCCGTCAGAACACGATGCACGAAGCCGTACGAGCGGCCGGTCGACGAGGCCAGCGCCCGAATACTCTCACCACTGGTGTAGCGCTTCACGAGATCCTTGGCGAGCGTCTGGCGTTCGGCTCCGACGATCCGGCGACCCTTCTCGGTGCTGGTGGTGGTGGCGGTGGCTGCCATGTTGATTCCTCACGTCCCAGACTGAGCGGTTGGTGCGGTCTCACCTATTAGACCGCCTCAGGCGATCATGCGCCAGATATTGACCTCGCGCCAACCGACACGCACGCCCGTGTCGGGTACCCGATACCGTGATGGCCCGTGACGAGCAAAACGGGCGTTGGCACGGGCGTTGGCACGGCCACCGGTACGCCCGGGCAGCCAGAGTGGCCTCCCGGTCAGGCGACCCGGCCATGGCGCGACGCCCTCGGTTGGAGTGCCCTGGCCCTGACGGGCCTCGCCCTGACGGCCCTGGCGGTCCGCGCGGGTGCGCAATTGGGCACCGCCAGCGCTCCGTTCCTCGGCCGGTACCGATTCCAGATCGGCCTTCCGAGCCTTCTCGCCCCGGCCGTCGCCGCTGTGGTCGTCGTCCTCACCGCACGCGGCTGGCTCGACCGGGTGCAGTGGTCAGTCATGCTCGTCTGGTCGTACGTCGCCGCGTTGGCGTGGGCGCTCGCCCTGGCGCTCGGGAATGGAGCGGCCGGGCTGACCCGGGCACTGAGCTCTCCCGACGAGTACTCCGCCGACCTGGCGGCGGTCGGCGACACACCCGTCCACTTCGTCCGGCACTTCACCGAGCACGCCAGCCAGCTCTCGGTGGCGGCCCGGGGACACCCGCCGGGCCCGGTACTCCTGCTGTGGGCACTGCACCGCGTTGGCGTCCGCGAAGATCTGGCGCTCGGACTCCTGATCACCGCGCTGGGCACACTCGTGGTGCCGCTCGTGCTCGCCGCCGTGAGCGGCACCTGCGGTGAGCTGGCAGCCCGCCGCTACCTGCCCGTACTGGCCCTGGCGCCGTACGCGGTGTGGACCGCGGTCAGCCTGGACGGGGTCGTCGCGATGCTGGGCGCCGCGATGATCGCCGCCGGGGTGCACGCCAGCGCGCGGGAACGGACCGGCTGGAACGCGGCCGGGTGGGCGGGCGTCGCCGGTCTGTTGGCCGGGGTCGCCGCGCTGTTCTCCTACGCGGTGCCCTGGCTCGGACTCGCCCTCATCCTGCTGTACTTCGCCCGGCGGCGCCCGTTCCTCAACCTCGCAAGCGGCGTCGGCGCGCTGCTTCCGGTGCTGGCGGCCTCGCGCCTGCTCGGCTTTTCCTGGGCGACCGGGCTCGAGGTGGCCCACGCCGACTGGGCCAGCCGGGTCGTGCCGCACCGCTCGGCGGTGTGGTGGAGCGGTATCAGCCTGGTGGCGCTGCTACTCGCGGTCGGGCCACCGCTGTTCGCAAGCCTCCGCAAGGTCCGCAATACGCCGGCCTGGCCGTTCCTGGTCGGCGCCGGTACGGCGGTGCTGTTCTCGGTGCTGGCCGGCCTGGCCCGCGGCGGTGTCGAGCACGCGTGGCTGCCGTTCTTTCCATGGCTGACCGTCGCGGCCGTGGCACCGGAGCGGCAGGCGGGGCCCCCGGTTGCCGCCCCGCTGCTGCTGACCACCCTCGGCGTGGTGGTCGCGGTCGTGGTGGAGGCGGTGCTGGCGACGCCCTGGTAATCGCCCCTGTACCTGAGGAGGGCGCCCCTCTCACGGAATAGACCGTAAGTGGGGCGCCCTCCTCAGGAGAAAACGCTTACGCGAGTTCGACCAGCTCCAGCAGGTCGTCGCTCCAGGCGTCCTCGGCGCCGTCGGGCAACAGGATCGCCCGGTCCGGCTTGAGTGCGCTGACCGCTCCGGCGTCATGCGTCACCAGCACGATCGCCCCGGGGTAGCGGGCAATGGCGTCGAGCACCTGCTCGCGGCTGATCGGGTCGAGGTTGTTGGTCGGCTCGTCGAGGAGCAGCACGTTGGCGCCGGAGCAGACGAGCGTTGCCAGTGCCAGGCGGGTCTTCTCGCCGCCGGAGAGCACGCCTGCCGGCTTGTTCACGTCGTCGCCGCTGAACAGGAAGGCCCCGAGGATTTTGCGTAGCTCGGTGTCGTTCTGGTCGGCGGCGGCCGAGCGCATGTGCTCGAGGATCGTCCGGTCGACGTCGAGGGTCTCGTGCTCCTGCGCGTAGTACCCGATCCGCAGGCCGTGGCCGGGCAGCACCTCGCCGGTGTCCGGTTGCAGGTGCCCACCGAGCATCCGCAGCAACGTCGTCTTCCCGGCACCGTTGAGCCCGAGGATCGCCACCCGCGAGCCGCGGTCGACCGCCACGTCCACGTCGCAGAAGATCTCCAGGGAGCCGTAGCTCTTGGAGAGCCCCTTCGCCGTCAGCGGGGTCTTGCCGCACGGCGCGGGGGCCGGGAAACGCACCTTCGCCACCTTGTCCGAGACCCGCTCGTCCTCCAGCCCGGACAGCAGCTTCTCGGCGCGGCGGGCCATGTTCTGCGCGGCGACCGCCTTCGTCGCCTTGGCCCGCATCTTGTCGGCCTGCGCCTTGAGGGCGCCCGCCTTCTTCTCGGCGTTGGCGCGCTCGCGGCGGCGGCGACGCTCGTCGGTCTCACGCGCCTCCAGGTACGCCTTCCAGCCGAGGTTGTACATATCGATCGTGGACCGGTTGGCGTCGAGGTACCACACCTTGTTGACGACCGAGTCGAGCAGGCTGACGTCGTGGCTGATCACCACCAGCCCACCCTTGTGGCCGCTCAGGAAGCTGCGCAGCCAGGTGATGGAGTCGGCGTCGAGGTGGTTGGTCGGCTCGTCGAGCAGCAGGATGCCGCCGCCGGTCGCGCTCGCGTCGCGAAAGAGGATGCGCGCCAGTTCGATGCGGCGGCGCTGGCCACCCGACAGGGTGCCCAACTGCTGTTCCAGAACCCGGTCGGGCAGTGCCAGGTTGGCGCAGATCCGGGCCGACTCGGCCTCGGCCGCATACCCGCCCAGGCCGGCGAACTGGTCTTCGAGGGTGCCGTAGCGGCGCAGCAGCGCGTCACGCTCGGGCGGTGAGCCTGCCAGCTCGACCTCGATCTTGTTCATCTCGGACATCAGAACGTCCAGCCCGCGGGCGGACAGCACCCGGTCCCGGGCGGAGATGGTGAGATCCCCGGTCCGGGGATCCTGGGGCAGATATCCGACGGGTCCGCGGGTGTCGACGGAGCCGCTGTACGGCTGCCCCTCACCGGCGAGGACCTTCAGCGTCGTCGTCTTGCCCGCGCCGTTGCGGCCAACGAGACCGATCCGGTCACCCGGCTGGATGCGCAGCGTGGCGTCGGCCAGCAGGATGCGGGCACCGGCACGCAATTCCAGGGCGGAAGCGGTAATCATGGGGGAAAGCTCGCTCTCTTCGGATCGGGCACTGACCAGGGCACGCAGCAGCGCCGGCCGCATCAGCGGTCGGCGCGGGCAGGTCAGTCTCTGCGGGCGAGCACGAGGTCTATTGTACCCACTTCCCCACCTCGACCAGCGACACGATTATCGACCAAGATCGTAGGGTACGAACGGGACGCGCGGACCCGGTCCGACGCGGCGGTGACAGCGGTCATACGCAGACACAGTGGCGATCGAGGTCGAGATGGAACTCAACGAGAACGCGGATCTGGACACCAGCCAGGTCGACGACGTGCGCGGCTCAGGTGGTCGCGGTGGTGGCGGTGGCTTCGGCGGCCTTCCGATCCCGATGGGCGGGGGCGGGATAGGCATGATCCTCACGGTCGTCGTCGTGATCGGCATGCTGGTCGCCGGCGGCACGTTCGGCCGCAGCCTGCTCGGCGGCAGCAGCGGAAGTGGTCAGCAGGGCGACAACACGCAACTGGCGAAGGACTGCGGCAGGAACAACCCGGATCGCCTCAAGCGGACCGACTGCCGCAACGTGCTGTACGTCAACTCGATCCAGAACTTCTGGCAGACCGAGTTTCCGCAGGTGTACGGCAAGCCGTACCAGCCGGCCAAGACCGTCTACTTCTCGCAGTCCGTCAACACCGGCTGCGGCCAGGCCGACTCCGGCGTGGGCCCGTTCTACTGCCCGGCCGACGACCGCGTCTACATCGACCTCGCGTTCTACAACGAGCTGACCACCCGGTTCGGCGCCAAGGGCGAGTTCGCGCAGCCGTACGTGCTGGCACACGAGTACGGCCACCACATCCAGGACCTGCTCGGTACCGAGGCGCAGATGCGTCGGGCCCAGCAGCGCGATCCGAACAACGCCAACCGGTACTCGGTGATGCTGGAGTTGCAGGCCGACTGCTACTCCGGGGTGTGGACCAAGCACGCGACCGAGACCACGAGCACCAACGGGCAGCCGCTGTTCACGAGCATCACCGCGGACGACGTCAACCAGGCTCTCCAGGCCGCCGCGTCGGTCGGCGACGACGCGATCCAGAAGAAGATGGGCGGTGGCGTCGACGAGTCGAAGTTCACCCACGGCTCGTCCGAGCAGCGCCAGCACTGGTTCACCCAGGGCTACCAGAGCGGGGATCCCCGGGCCTGCGACACGTTCGGCAACGGCGTCTAGTTCCGGCCCGCGCCTCCAGACCTAGTCGCCCGTCTCAGCATCTAGTCGCCCGTCTCAGCGGTGGCCCCGGCCGGTCCAGGGTCACCGTGCCGTTCCGGCCCTGGCGACACCCGGATACGCACGGTGCGTGCGGCCGTCACGGCCGTTTTCAACACGGCCAACCTGGGATCGGGTACGTCGAGAAAGCGCTCGGCCCGAAGCGCCCGCAGGGGCGCCAGGCGGGTGCCAGCGAGCACCTCGTCAACGAGCCGCCGGTCTCCCCCGGTCACCAGCGCGTCCAGAGTCTTCGCCGCCGGGGTGAGTAGGCGCAGCACGACGTCGGCGGTGTCACCGGCCGCAGCGCGCGCCTGGTTTTCCCGCCGGCGCGCGAAGCGCTGCTGCGACCAGCCGCCTGCGGCGGTGCGGCTCTGCACGTACCGGCTGCCGACCTTGGAAGCGACCAGGTCGGGCCCCTCGGCGACTCCGACCCCGAAACCGCCCCGGCGCACCAGGAGCAGTCCGATCTTGCGCGGTCGCAGCGCCTCGGCGATCAAACCCTCGACGTTGGACGCGGCGCCGACGAGCAGATGACACTCGGCCACCTCGCCGTCCGCCGCGGTGACTTCAAGGCCGTCCACGAGAGGCCGGGTCCCGACGTCACCGTGCCGCTGGGCGAAGCCGTCGAGCCAGCGGGAAAGCCGCTCCGGGTCCACGTCGACCCATCGCCCGCCACCCGCCGCCGGCCTGCTCACCACGGCATGACCATAACTGGCACCATCGCCGCATGACTCTGGCCCTCAAGAACCCATGAGACCTTGGACGCGTGGGCTGCCGATGTGCCCACGTGCCCAAGATCGCCAGGGCGCAGCGCCGTCAGACGTTGAAGCCGAGCGCCCGCAACTGCTCGCGGCCCTCGTCGGTGATCTTGTCCGGACCCCACGGCGGCATCCAGACCCAGTTGATGCGTACGTCGTTGACGAGCCCACCACCCGGGCCGGTGCACAGCGCCTGCCGGGTCTGGTCCTCGATCACATCGGTGAGCGGGCAGGCGGCCGAGGTCAACGTCATGTCGAGCGTCGCCACGTTCTCGTCGTCGACGTGGACGCCGTACACCAGGCCGAGGTCGACCACGTTGATGCCCAGTTCGGGGTCGACGACGTCCTTCATCGCCTCTTCGACGTCATCGAGAGCCGCCTTGGCCGTGACCTCACTCATGAGTTCGTTCCTCTCACCGTCGACTCCTCCGCGGCCGCCCGCGCGAGGGCGTCCTTGAACGCCATCCACGAAAGCAGCGCGCACTTGACCCGCGCCGGGTAGCGGGCCACCCCGGCGAACGCTATCGCGTCGCCCAGCACGTCCTCATCGGGCTCCACCTGACCACGGCCGGCCATGAGCGTGGCGAACGCGTCGTGACGGGCCAGCGCCTCGATGACCGGCAGCCCGACCATCATCTCGTGCAGCACGCTGGCCGAGGCCTGGCTGATCGAGCAGCCCATGCCTTCGTACGAAACATCCATGATCTTGTCGTCGACCAGGTTGACCCGCAGGGTCACCTCGTCGCCGCAGGTCGGGTTGACGTGGTGCGCCTCGGCCCGATACGGCTCGCGCAGGCCCCGTCCGTGCGGGTGTTTGTAGTGATCCAGGATGATCTCCTGGTACAGCTCGTCCACCTGCATCACCCGAACACCTTCCGCACCCTCTCCAGCCCCCGCACCAGCGCGTCCACCTCGCCGGTCGTGGTGTACAGGTAGAACGAGGCGCGGGTGGTCGCCGGTACGCCGAACCGGGCGCAGACCGGACGGGCGCAGTGGTGGCCGACCCTCACCTGGACGCCCTCGGCGTCGAGGATCTGGCCGACGTCGTGGGGATGAATGTCGCCGAGCGCGAACGAGATCGTCCCGCCCCGGCCCTCCGCCGTGTGCGGGCCGATGACCCGCAGGTCCGGCACGGTAGCGAGAGCGTCGAGCGCGTACCCGGCGAGCTCCTTCTCGTGCTGGTGGACGGCGTCCATGCCGATTCCGGACAGGTAGTCCACCGCCGCACCCAGCGCTACCGCTTCCGCGATCGGCGGCGTTCCCGCCTCGAACTTCATCGGCGGCAGCGCATAGGTCGAGCGCTCCATCGTCACGGTCTCGATCATCGAGCCGCCGCCGAGGAACGGCGGCATCGCGTCCAGCAGCCCGAACCGGCCCCACAGCCCACCGATCCCGGTTGGCCCACACATCTTGTGCCCGGTGAAGGCGAGGAAGTCCACCCCGAGCTGGGACACGTCGACCGGCAGGTGGGGTACGGACTGCGACGCGTCGAGCATCACCAGCGCCCCGACCTGCCTGGCCCGGGCCACGATGCGCTCGCATCCGTTGATCGTGCCGAGGATGTTGGACACGTGCACGTACGACACGAGCTTGGTCCGCTCGTTGACCAGGTCGTCGAGGTTGGACTCGTCGAGCCGGCCCTCGTCGGTGAGGCCGAACCACCGCAGCGTCGCGCCGGTGCGCTCGCACAGCAGTTGCCACGGCAGGATGTTGGAGTGGTGCTCCATCTCGGAGATCACGATCTCGTCGCCCGGCCCCAGCCGGAACCGCGGATCGATGGCGCGCTCCGAGAAGGCGTGCGCCACGAGGTTGATCGCCTCGGTGGAGTTCTTCGTGAAGACGACCTCCTCGGCCGTGGTCGCGCCGATGAAGGCAGCGATCTTGGCCCGAGCACCCTCGAACGCCTCCGTCGCCTCCGTGCCCAGCGTGTGCACGGAGCGGGACACGTTGGCGTTGCGCCGTTCGTAGTGCTCACGCAGCGCGTCGAGCACCTGGCGAGGTTTCTGCGACGTGGCCGCCGAGTCCAGATAGACCAGCGGGCGCCCGTTGACCTGCCGACCCAGGATCGGGAAGTCGGCGCGCACGGTCTCCACGTCGTACGTCGGGAGGGTGGCCGTCATCGAAACTCCGTCCTATGCGCTCGTGTTACCGGCTCCGGTGAGGTACCGCTCGTACCCTTCTTCTTCCAGCTTCTCGGCCAACTCCGGGCCGCCTTCCTCGACGATGCGGCCGGCCACGAAGACGTGCACGAAGTCCGGCTTCACATACCGCAGAATGCGGGTGTAATGCGTAATGAGCAGCAGCCCGGTGTCGCCGCTGTCGCGGACGCGGTTGACGCCCTCGCTGACCACCCGCAGCGCGTCGACGTCGAGACCGGAGTCGGTCTCGTCGAGGATTCCGATCTTGGGCTTGAGCAGCTCGAGCTGCACGATCTCGTGCCGCTTCTTCTCACCGCCGGAGAAGCCCTCGTTGACGTTGCGCTGGGCGAAGGCGGGGTCCATCTGGAGCCGCTCCATCGCGCTACGCAGGTCACCCGCCCAGGTGCGCAGTTTCGGCGCTTCGCCATCGATCGCCGTCTTGGCGGTACGCAAAAAATTAGCGACGGAGACGCCTGGGACCTCGACCGGGTACTGCATCGCCAGGAAGAGTCCGGCGCGTGCCCGCTCGTCGACCGTCATCGCGAGGACGTCCTGGCCGTCGAGCGTGACCGAGCCGCCGGTGACCGCGTAGCGCGGATGCCCGGCGATCGAGTACGCGAGGGTGGACTTGCCCGAGCCGTTGGGGCCCATGATCGCGTGCGTCTTGCCCGCCTGTACCACAAGGTCGACCCCGGCCAGGATCGGCTTCAGCTGCCCGTCGGGAAGCTTGACCGACACCTGCAGGTCGCTGATCTCCAGCCTGCTCACTTCAACACTCCGTTGGTCGGGTTCAGCTCGATGTAAACGTCGCCGTCGCGGATCTCGACGGGAAAAATCGGCACCGGCTCGGTGGCCGGCAGCCCGCTCGGCTCGCCGGTGCGCAGGTCGAAGCGCGATCCATGCAGCCAGCACTCCAGCGTGCAACCGTCGACCTCCCCCTCGGAGAGGGCGACCGAGGCGTGCGAGCACTCGTCGTAGATGGCGTAGAAGCGGTCGTCGTCGGCGTGCACGAGCGCGATGGGCGTGCCGCCGATGTTGACCGCCGCGACCTCACCCTTGGCGACATCACTCGCCGCGCAGAGCCGGATCATGCGCCGACCTCCGCCAGCCGCCCCTCGATCGTCGCTCCCAGCCGCTCGCGGAGCGACTCGACCGGGATCTTCACGAGCAGTTCGGCGAAGAAGCCGCGCACCACGAGCTTGCGGGCGTCGGCGTTGCTGATGCCGCGCGACATCAGGTAGAAGAGCTGCTCGTCGTCGAAGCGACCGGTCGCACTCGCGTGTCCGGCACCGACGACCTCGCCGGTCTCGATCTCCAGGTTGGGGATCGAGTCGGCTCGGGCACCGTCGGTCAACACGAGGTTCCGGTTTATCTCGTACGTGTCGGTGCCGGTGGCCTCGGTGCGGATGAGCACGTCACCCACCCACACGGTGTGCGCCCCGGCGCCCTGCAACGCACCCCGGTAGGCGACGTAGCTGCGGCAATCGGGCACCGTGTGGTCAACCAGCAGCCGGTGCTCGAAGTGCTGTCCGCCGCCGCCCGGCAGGCCGGTCGCGAAGTACA
>JAOPWA010000355.1 GCA_025965915.1 Dactylosporangium sp.
CCCAGATCAGCGCCATGCTCGCCGACCTCGGCGCCGATGTCATCAAGGTCGAGTCGCCGGAGCGCGGCGACGAGACCCGTTACTGGGGGCCGCCCTTCGCGGCGGACGGCGTGGCTTCGTACTACTACGCGGTCAACCACAACAAGCGGGCAATCACCCTCGCCCTTGACCACCCGGCGGCTGCCGCCGTCGCGCACCGGCTCGCCGCTGCCGCCGACGTTGTCGTCGACAACTTCCTACCCGGACGCATGCGCCGCTTCGGGTTGGACCGGGAAACCCTCGAAAAGGTCAATCCCGGCGTGGTGACCTGCAGTATCTCTGGCTTCGGCACCGGCAACGAGTACTCGGACCGGCCAGGTTTCGACTTCCTCGCCCAGGCCATGGGCGGCCTCATGTCGGTGACCGGGCAGCCTGGCGGTGAGCCGACGAGGGTGGGTGTCGCGATCACGGACCTGGTGTGCGGACTGCACGCCAACACCGGCATCCTCGCCGCGCTGCACGAGCGGACGCGTACAGGCGTGGGTCGGCACGTCGAGGTGTCACTGCTGGACTCCCAGGTGTCGATCCTGGTCAACCTGGCGTCCGGCTGGCTGATGGCAGGAAAGGAGTCGGGGCTCTTCGGCAACGCCCATCCGAGCATCGCGCCCTACGAGACGCTGAGTACCGCCGACGGCCAACTCGCGGTGGCCGTGGGAACGGATCGCCAGTTCCAGCGGCTGGCCGAGGGGCTCGATGAGCCCGGCCTGGCCGCCGACCCACGCTTCGCCACCAACGCCGACCGGGTGGCCAACCGCGAGGCGCTCAGGGACGAACTGGAATCGCGGCTGCGTCGTCAGGGTCGGGCCTACTGGCTTGCGCACCTCGTCGGCCTCGGGGTTCCGGTGGCTCCGGTGAATACGTTGCCGGAGGTCTTCGCCGATCCGGTGGTGCGCGAGCGCATGCTCGTCGAGGTCGACGGGGTCCCGCAGGTACGGTCACCCGTCCGGCTGGATGGGAACCCGCTGCCCGTGCAGACGTGCCCTCCCCGCCTCGGTCAGCACACCGATGACATCCTCCTGCGCGCGGGGCTGTCCGAGGCACAGATACAGGCGATGAGGGCGTCCGGCGCGGTGTAAGGGGGCCGGACGCCGGTCGCGAAGCGGTCCGGTAGCGCCTGGATGCGCCGGCTGAGCAGGCACAGCACTGGATGGACCCCTAGCGGGGACGCCCGGTCGTCGTCTCGACTCGGTCTTACCGGACCCTTCCGCTCGTACGCGGATTGTATATAGGATCCGATCTAATCCGGGTCTGGTGGTCCAGATCACCCTCCTGGACGAGTTGGCGTGGCGGTGTGCCACTACCGGACACCGAGCAACTACAGGAACAAGGGGCCGCTGCTTCGGCGGGCCAGCGGCAAGGAGGAGTTCCCTTCCATGGGCATGCTGCGGTTCGCGGTACGGAGGCTGCTGCTCTCCGTCCCAACTTTGTTCGGCCTGCTCGTCATCACGTTCCTGTTGACGAACTACCTCCCCGGCGATCCCCTCGCCCGACTGCTCGGCGACCGGGCGGGCAGCAATCCGGAGATCGTTGCGGCCTACAAGGCGCAATGGGGACTGGACCAACCCCTGTATGTGCAGTTCACGAGGTACATCGGCAATCTGCTCTCCGGCAACCTCGGGCAGTCCACGTTGAGCCGGCGCGGTGTCGCCGAGGATCTGCTCAATTTCCTTCCGGCCACGATTGAACTGACGGTGTGCGCCATCGTGGTGGCCGGGGTACTGGGACTCCTGTTGGGCATCGTCGCGGCGCTGTTCCATCGACGGTGGCCGGACCTGGTGGTGCGGGGCGTTGCCCTGATCGCGTCTGGCGTGCCCGTGTTCTGGATGGCGCTCATCTCCTTGCAGGTGCTGTACCTGCGCTTCGGGTGGCTGCCGGGGCCCGAGGGGCGCCTGGGACGGGGAATGTCGGCGCCATCCGACATCACCGGCGCGTACACCGTTGACGCGCTGCTCACCGGCGACTGGGCAGTGTTCGCCGACGCCGTCTACCATCTCATCCTGCCGGCGATCGTGCTCGGACTGTTCTTCCTCGGGCTGCTGGCGCGTATCACGAGGGCGTCCATGCTGGAGGCGCTCCAGGCGCCCTACGTGGTGACCGCCCGCTCCAAGGGCATCTCGGGCGTCGGCCTCATCCGCGTGCACGTCCTTCCCAATGCGCTCATCCCCACGGTCACCGTGCTGGGCCTGGCTGTCGGCGGGCTGTTGTCGGGCGCGGTGATGACCGAGACCGTCTTCTCGTGGCCCGGCGTGGGGCGGTACGCGGTGGACGCCGCTCGCGCTCTCGACTTCCAGGCCGTACTCGGTGTGACGCTCGTGATCGGTGTGATCTACGTGCTGACGAACGCGGTCGTGGACATTCTGTACGCCGCGCTGGATCCCCGAATCAGGTTGGGTGGCTGATGTCGATACCTGTTGGCCGAGCCGACGCCGCGACGGTGCCGGGCGCTACGGACCCGGGCGTTACGGACCCGGGCATGTCGGACCCGGAAGGTCCGCAAGGCGCGCCCGCTTCCGGGAAGGCGCCGGCCCGGCGCGGGCCGTTCGCCGCCATGCGTTCCGACCTCGCCCTTGTCGTCGGATGCGCGGTCGTGTTGGTATGGGTGGTCATCGCCCTGACCGTTCCACTGTGGAAGCCCTTCGACCCGGTCGGATTCCAGGATCTCGCCGGCCGGCTCGCACCGCCCGACCACACCCATTGGTTCGGCACCGACAACCTCGGTCGTGACGTCTTCTCGCGGGTGATGTACGGGACCCGGCTGTCCCTGCCCATCGCGATCAGCGCGGTAGCCATCTCGGTCTTCCTCGGCTGCCTCGTCGGGGCGCTGGCGGGATTCGCCGGCGGGATCGTCGACGAACTGGTGATGCGCGTGAGCGACATCTTCCTGGCGTTCCCCGCGATGGTGCTCGCCCTGGCCATCGCCGCGGCCCTCGGCCCCAGCGGCAAGAACGTGGTCATCGCGATCGCGGCCGTCACCTGGCCCGAGTACACCCGTCTCATGCGTGGGCAGGTGCTCTCGATCCGCAACAACCTGCATGTCACGGCGGCCGAGTCCGTCGGTTGCTCGCGGGCGAGGGTGTTCCGCCTGCACGTGCTGCCGTTCGGCATGCCACCGATCGTGGTGAAGGCGACCGTGGACCTCGGGATGGCCATCCTGCTGGCCGCCGGTCTGAGCTTCATCGGCGTCGGTGCCGCCCCGCCCACTCCGGAATGGGGGGCGATGGTGAGCGAAGCGCGAAACCGGATGGACCAGTGGTGGCTGGGGCTCTTCCCCGGCCTGGCGATTCTCAGCATCGTCCTCGCCTTCAACTTCATCGGCGACTCCATGCGTGACCGGTTCGACCCCCGGATGCGCAGCCAGCGCCGCCGTGGCAGCTCGTCCGGGTCCATGCTGCGGCGCCTGTTCATCGGAAACGCGCGAAGGGCGAACACGTGACCATTGGTTCCACCGCGCGTCGTCCGGTGTTCGAGGTCGAAGGGCTGGAAGTCCGGTTCCGTACCGGTGAGGGGGTGGCCCGTGCGGTGAACGGGATCTCCTTCACGGTCGACCCGGGCGAGCGGGTGGCGATCGTTGGCGAGTCCGGCTGCGGCAAGTCGGCGAGCCTGCTCGCCGCCCTCCGGCTGCTGCCGACCGCGTCGGCGCAGACCGCCGGCCGCGTCCTTCTTGACGGTAAGGACCTGTTCGCACTCGGCAGAGGTGAGCTCGACGAGGTGCTGGGGCGGGATGTGGGGATGGTGTTCCAGGACTCCCTCAGCTCCCTGAACCCGGTCCTCAAGATGGGACGTCAGATCTCGGAGGGAGTACGCAAGCACGAGGGGCTGTCCAAGAAGGCGGCCCGGGACTACGCCGTCGAACTGCTCCAGCGGGTGGGCGTTCCGGATCCGCACCGGCGGGTCGACCAGTACCCACATCAGCTCTCCGGCGGCATGCGCCAGCGCGCCATGATCGCCATGGCGTTGGCGGGCAAGCCGAAGCTGCTCATCGCCGACGAGCCGACCACGGCACTGGATGTCACGGTGCAGGCGCAGATCCTCGACCTCGTGCGCAACCTGACCGAGGTCGCGATCGTCTGGGTCTCCCACGACCTCGGCGTCGTCGCGGGCCTGGCGAACCGTGTCCTGGTGATGTACGCGGGCTACATCATCGAGGAGGGTGACGTGCGTCAGGTGTTCCACAATCCCCGGCATCCGTACACCCGGGGGCTCCTGAAGTCGGTCCCCAGCTTCCGCAATCCCGACCGCAGCCCCCTCGCGGCCATCCCCGGTCTGCCGCCCAACCTCACCGACCTGCCACCCGGTTGTCCGTTCTACGGGCGCTGCGAGGTGCGCGAGACGCGGTGCCTGTCGCAGCTACCGCCGCTGGCACCGGTCGGTGGTGGTCAGCGCGCCGCGTGCTGGGTCACCGCGGCTCCCACCGAGGTGATGGCATGAGCGGGCGAAGCGATGGCATGAGCGAGCGACGTGACGGCACAGCCGCCCCGTTGCTGGATGTCCGTAACCTCAGGGTGCATTTCTCGACGAAGGCGGGCATCGGCCGTTCGCGGGAAGTCGTCAAGGCCGTCGAGGACCTGTCGTTCCAGGTCCACAAAGGTGAGACGCTCGGCCTCGTCGGCGAGTCGGGCTGCGGCAAGTCCACCACCGGAATGGCGGTGCAGGGGCTGGTACGGGCGACGTCCGGTGACATCCTGCTCGGCGACGTCAACATGGCCAAGGTGCGGGCAGGGCGGGCACGCGCTGCCCGGCGGCGCACCCAGATGGTATTCCAGGACCCGACGTCTTCACTGAACGCCCGGATGACGGTCGGCCAGATCCTGGAGGAGCCACTCCTGGTTCACCACCTGGTGGCGCCGCGCGAGCGCCCCGGCCGGGTCCGGCAGCTGTTGGACGTGGTGGGGATGCCGGCGACGTCCGTGTACCGCTACCCCCACGAGTTCTCGGGTGGGCAGCGGCAGCGGATCGCGATTGCCCGGGCCCTGGCCGTGCAGCCGGAGCTCGTCATCTGCGACGAGCCCACGGCCGCCCTGGACGTGTCGATTCGAGCCCAGGTGCTGAACCTGTTCCGCGAGCTTCAGGAGCAGCAGGACCTGTCTTACCTGTTCATCTCCCACGACCTGTCGGCCATCTACCACGTCTCCGACCGGATCCTGGTCATGTACCTGGGGCGACCGATGGAGCTGACGGACCGGGAAACGTTGGCGCACCGGCCCGCGCACCCGTACACCAGCGCGTTGCTGTCCGCGGTGCCCGTCCCGGACCCCGACATCGAGCAGAGCCGTCAGCGGGTCATTCTCTCCGGCGACGTACCGAGCCCGGTCAATCCGCCCAGCGGATGCGTGTTCCGGACCCGCTGCCCCATGGCCCAGGCCCGCTGCGCCGACGAGGTGCCCGCCTGGCGCAATCTCGGCGACGAGGGCCGCGAGCACTGGGTGGCATGCCATTTCGCCGAGCCGTCCATCGGAGCGGTCCTGATCGAGGCCCAACAGAGTGGGAGCGTGTGAGATGCGGCCGTTGACAATCGTGACAGGAGCCAGCTCCGGGATCGGGGCGGCCATCGCCGTCGAGTTCTCCCGTGCCGGCTATCCGCTGCTCCTCGTCGCCCGTCGTGGTGACCGGCTGGCACAGCTGGGACTGGACCGGGCTCTGTGCAAGGCCGTCGACGTCACCGACCGGCCGGCTTTCGAAGCCGCGGTGGCCGAGGCGGAGGCTCAGTACGGCCCGCCCGACCTGTTGGTGAACAACGCGGGTGTCATGCCGCTAGGCACGATCTCCGACCAGCCGGCGGAGGAGTGGCGGCGGGCGTTCGACGTCAACTGCCTCGCGCTGCTCGAGGCCACCCAGATCGTCCTACCCGGGATGGTGAAACGGCAGCGGGGGACGGTCGTCAACGTCTCGTCCCTGGCAGGCCGCAACATATACGCCAACCACATGGCGTACTCCGGCACCAAGTTCGCCGTGCACGCGATGACCGAGAACATGCGCCGCGAGCACGCGGCCGACAACATCCGGTTCCAGCTTCTGAGCCCCGGGATCGTCGAGACCGAGCTTCTCCAGGGCACCAGGTCGGACGCCATCAAGGATTCGTACACGGCCAGTAAGCGCTCGATCGGCGGTGGACTGGCGGCAGAGTCCGTCGCGCGGGCCGTGCGGTACGCCTACGAGCTGCCGCAGGACGTGTGTATCCGGGAGATCGTGATGGCTCCTACCCGACAAGCCTCCTAGCACTCGAGACAGGGCGAATCCCGATGCCGAACGAACTCACCGAGACCGAGATCTACGGCTACTGCACCGAGCTCGAGGCCGCGCCGGGCGACGCGGTGCACGTCATGGTCAGCACCGGAGCCGATGAGGTGGTGGTCGACCTGGTACGTCCGACGGCTCGTGGAGACCGCGAGAAGATCACCCACTCGTGGGAGGTGATCGCCGGGATCGCGGAGCAGCGCGTCCCGGGCCGGGTGCAGCAGACGGTCGTGGGCTCCTGCGCAGTCGTGGAGAACCTTGCCATGCCGGCGGGGACGTCCGGCGTGACGCTCGAGGTGTACGTCCAGCCCACCCGCTGTGGGGACGATTCGTACGCGCAGGGCCTGGTGCATTTCGACGCTGGTGCCGGCCGGGAACTGACGCTGCGCTTGACGCCGGGGGGGTACCTGCAGGCGGCGCAGCGCAACGGAGACCGGACCACGTCGGTACGGGCCGACCGACGGATGGTCGAACACCAGTGGTACTACGCGGCGCTCACGTTCGACGCGGAGGCAGCGACGTTGGGGGTCTACCAGGAACCCGTCTCGTCGCCCGTACCCGGAGACGCGCCGTCCGCCACCCAGGGTAGGGCGATAGCTGGTGAGTTCTCCGGCGTCAGCGGGACGCTCCTGCTCGCGGCCGGGCAGTCGATCGATACTCCTTCGGGGATCCGCGGGCTGGACTGCTTCAACGGCAAGCTGCAGGACCCGGCGGTGTTAGGCCGATGTTTGTCCGAAGAGGACCTGGTGGTGCGGGCACGTGCCGGCCGGGACCGGGGCCACCCGGACGTGGTGGCCCGGTGGGACCTCGGCCCCGAGCCGGCGGGCATCACCTTCCGCGATCTCGGGGGAGGGGGCTTCCACGGTCGGCTCGTCAACGCGCCGACGCGCGCGGTGACGGGCGTCGGCTGGTCGGGGGAGGAACTCAACCACCGTTACGCCCCGCAGCAGTACGGTGCGGTCCACTTCCACGACGACGACCTCGAGGACGCCGGGTGGGAGTGCGATGCCGTCGTACACCTTCCCGAAGCGCTCCCCAGCGGGATGTACTGCGTGCGTCTGCGGTGCGCCGGCGGCGAGGACCACGTACCGGTGTTCGTGCGCCCCGCAGGGAGCCACGAGCGCAACGAGGTCGCCTTCCTGGCTCCGACGTTCACGTACGTCGCGTACGCGAACAACCGGCTGACCGAGCACGTGGACTACGAGGGCTCGGGCATGACCGAGCGGACGGTCCGGCTAGGGCCCCGTGACTTCCAGGCGCGCGCGCATCCGGAGTTCGGACTGTCCACCTACGACCGGCACCGGGACGGTTCGGGGGTGTGCTACTCCAGCCACCTGCGTCCCATCCCCAACATGCGGTGGGACTTCCAGAGCCCCATCGTGGGAGGCCCGCGGCACTTCGCGGCGGATCTGCTGCTGACGACCTGGCTCGAGTCGCTGGACGTGGCGTATGACGTGATCACCGATCACGGGCTGCACGCGCGAGGGGTGTCAGAGTTGGCTGGTTACCGCGTGCTCATCACGGGGACCCATCCCGAGTACTGGAGCGCCGTCATGCTGGACGCCCTGCAGGCGTTCATGGACTCCGGCGGCAGCGTCATGTACCTGGGCGCCAACGGGTTCTACTGGGTGACCGGCGCGAGCCGGGACCGGTCGCATCTCATCGAGATCCGCCGGGGCCAGGCGGGTCTGCGCAGTTGGACGAGCCGTCCGGGCGAGGAGTACCTGAGCCAGACCGGCGAACCCGGAGGACTGTGGCGGCACCGGGGCCGCGCGCCGAACCGATTGGTCGGTGTCGGCATGGCGAGTCAGGGCTGGGACAACCGCACGCCGGGCTTCCGTCGTACCG
>JAOPWA010000358.1 GCA_025965915.1 Dactylosporangium sp.
GACGGGTACGCGATGGCCGCCGCCGCCCTCCTGCCGACGGTGATAGCGGCGCTGACCGACGAGGACCGCAACAGCCGCTCCCACCTCGGCCGGGGCGAAGGTGTACGCAGCCTGGCCGACGCGGCCATCGAAGCGGTCGAGCGCGCCGGCACCGAGGTGAGCGCCGCCCAGGTGGCTGGCCGCGACCACGGCCCGGCCGGGGCATGGGCGCAGCTACGCCGCCGGGTGTGGCGGCGCACAGAGCATCCCACTGATCCGTCACACGTACGCTTGCAGCAGGAAAAGCAGGCGTCCCCCTGGAGTGGCACATGAGCAAGTGCGGCGGAGTTACGGAATGAGCATTCTCCGGCGATTTGGACAGGCGGCCGTAGTCACGGCGATCGCCGGCACCGTCGGCGGCGCGGCGGTCCTGGCCGGCCAGGCGATGCTGGCACGCAGCCGCAGATACGCGCAGCCCGATCTGCGCCTGGCGATGCGCGCGTCGCTCGGCGGCACCGGAGCGGCGCCACTGCGGCTGGTCCTGCTCGGCGACTCGACCGCGCTCGGCGTGGGTGTCGAACGCGTCACCGAGACCGTCGGCGG
The DNA here is from genome assembly GCA_025965915.1 of Dactylosporangium sp. Classification (GTDB taxonomy): domain Bacteria; phylum Actinomycetota; class Actinomycetes; order Mycobacteriales; family Micromonosporaceae; genus Planosporangium. Next base: position 583 of record JAOPWA010000358.1, read on the forward strand.
CCAGCTCGCCACGCTGCTGGCCGACTCGCCAGGCGGCCGGCGGGTGGAGCTGTCCAGTGTGGCGGTCTCCGGGTCGCGCTCCGGTGACCTCGGCACTCAGGTGGCGCGGGCGCTGGTTGGCGCCCGCCCCGACGTCGCGGTGATTCTCGTGGGCGGCAACGACGCGATCCATTTCACACCGCCGGCTGACGCGGCCGAAGACCTGGCATCAGCCGTACGCCGGCTGCGTGGTGCCGGAGTCGCCGTCGTGGCCGGCACCTGTCCCGACCTGGGTGCGGCCCGCGCGTTCCCACCGCCACTGCGCCACTTGGTCGGCTGGCAGGCACGGCGACTGGGCAGGGCTCAGACGATCGCGGTCAACAACGCTGGCGGTGTGCCGGTCGACCTGGCGGCGCAGACCGGCGCGGTGTTCCGGGCCGACGCGGGCACCTACTGCCACGACGGCTACCACCCTTCGGCTGACGGGTACCGCGTCTGGGCGCACGCACTGCTGCCCGCCGTGACCGAGGCTTCCGCCGTCCCGCAGTGACCGTCCGGGCCACAGTGACCAACTCAACGTACCGACCGGTAGCAGTACGGGTAACGTGACCGGCATGCCCGAAGCCGTCATTGTCGCGACCGCCCGCTCCCCCATCGGCCGGGCGGGCAAGGGATCCCTGCGGGAGGTTCGTCCCGACGACCTCGCCGCCACGATTGTCGCCTCCGCTCTCGGTAAGGTGCCTCAGCTCGACCCGCGTGAGATCGAAGATCTCTACCTGGGCTGTGGCCTGCCCGGCGGCGAGCAGGGGTTCAACATGGCCCGCGTGGTCTCCGTGCTGCTCGGCTACGACCACCTGCCCGGTGCGACCCTGACCCGGTACTGCGCCTCGTCGCTGCAGACCACCCGGATGGCGTTCCACGCGATCAAGGCCGGTGAGGGGGACGTGTTCATCTCCGCCGGCGTGGAGATGGTCTCCCGGTACGCGCGGGGCAACTCCGACGGCCTGCCGCCGGAGGCCAAGGCCGCCGTTGGTGGCGGCTGGGAGAACCCGAAGTTCGCGGACGCCGGTGCCCGCACCGAGAAGCGGGCCCAGGGTGGCAGCACCTGGACCGACCCGCGTGAGTCCGGCGACGTCCCCGACATCTACGTCTCGATGGGCCAGACCGCCGAGAACCTCGCCCAGGTCTACGACGTCTCCCGCGAGGAGATGGACCAGTTCGGCGTACGCAGCCAGAACCTCGCCGAGAAGGCGATCACCGACGGTTTCTGGGCCCGTGAGATCACGCCCGTGACAACGCCGTCCGGCGAGGTCGTGTCGACCGACGACGGCCCGCGCGCGGGCGTCACCTACGACGCGGTGGCCGGACTCAAGCCGGTGTTCCGGCCCGACGGGCGGATCACGGCCGGCAACTGCTGCCCGCTCAACGACGGCGCCGCCGCAGTGGTGATCATGTCCGACACGAAGGCCCGCGAACTGGGTATCACGCCCCTGGCGCGGATCGTGTCCACCGGCGTGACCGCCCTGTCCCCGGAGATCATGGGCCTGGGCCCGGTCGAGGCGTCGAAGCAGGCGCTCGCCCGCGCCGGGATGAGCATCAGCGACGTGGACCTGGTCGAGATCAACGAAGCGTTCGCAGCCCAGGTCATCCCTTCGTACCAGCAGCTTGGTATCCCACTGGAGAAGCTCAACGTCATGGGCGGGGCGATCGCGGTCGGCCACCCCTTCGGCATGACCGGGGCGCGCATCACCGGCACCCTGCTCAACGCGCTGGACTGGCACGACAAGAGCATCGGCCTGGAGACCATGTGCGTCGGCGGTGGCCAGGGCATGGCGATGGTGCTGGAGCGCCTGTCCTGACCACGCTTCGTTCGTCGTTCTAGCGGCAATGGCGGCTCCGGGAACTCTCCCGGGCCGCCATTCCCGCTAGGTCGCCACCGCTGCTAGATCGACCTGTTGGTCGTGGCGACGAGTTCCGTCGCCGCCGCGAGCGTCGCCTCGTCGGGCTTCGCTGCCGTCAGGTCGGCCGCGATCACCCGCAACTGGTCGGGCAGGGCCAGCACGTTGTCCAGGCGCGGCACCGGCCGGCGGGGCTGCCCCTCGGCGTCGGTCGCGAGGTCCGCGAGGCGTTGGAGCAGCGCGTGCATGACATCCGCGTGCGAACCGGCCCCGGACGCATTGGACGCCGCCCACCGGGGCGGCGTCCAATGCGATACGTGGTTGGCGAGCCGGCCGACCGCGCGGTCGAACTCCTCGGTCACCGACGCAGGTAGCCCAGCAGCCGCAGGATCTGCCAGTACAGGAAGATCAGGCCGACGAGCAGACCGAACGCGCAGTACCACGAGTACTTCTCCGGCA
>JAOPWA010000370.1 GCA_025965915.1 Dactylosporangium sp.
GTCGACCTGCTGGCGCCGGTGGCCAAGCTGCCCGGCGTACGGGTGGTGATCGTCGGTGACGGTCCGGCCGGGCCGGCACTGCGCAAGGCGATGCCGGACGCCGTCTTCCTGGGCGCCCGCCAGGGTGGCCAGCTCGCCCGCCTCTACGCCAGCTTCGACGTGTTCGCCCACACCGGCCCGTACGAGACGTTCGGCCAGACCATCCAGGAGGCGCTCGCCAGCGGGCTGCCCGTGGTCGCGCCCGCGGCCGGCGGGCCGCTGGACCTCGTCGAGCCCGGGCGCACCGGATACCTGGTACCCCCGTGTGACGCCGAGGCGCTGACGGAGGCCGTGAGCGCCCTCGTCGCCGATCCCGCCCGCCGCGCCGAGTTCGGTGCCAACGGCCGTGTCACGGTGGAGGGGCGCAGCTGGGCAGCCATCGGCGACGAGCTGATCGACCACTACGTGGCCGTGCACAACGGCTCGCTGATCACCCGGGTAGGGGTCGCCGCGTGAGGCTGGTCCGCCTCGCCAACTTCGTCATGCCGCGCTCGGGCGGCTTGCGTACGGCACTGCGCTGCCTCGGCGAGGGGTACCTGGCGGCCGGCTACGAACCGGTCCTCGTGGTCCCGGGGGAGCGGGCCGACGACGAGCAGACCCCGTACGGGCGGGTGATCACGCTGCCCGGCCGGCTCGTGCCCGGCACCGGCGGGTACCGGGTCCTGCTCGGCCGGCGACGCCTGAGCAGGCTCCTCGACGAGTTGCGGCCCGACCGGCTGGAGGTCTCCGACCGGTTCACCCTGCGCTGGACCGGCCGGTGGGCGCGCGAACGGGGCGTACCCGCGGTGATGGTCTCCCACGAGAGCCTCACCGGCCTGTTCACCGTCGCCGGACTGCCGCGGTCCGGCGCGCAGCGCCTCGCCGACCTGCTCAACGCGCGTAGCGCCCGAAGCTACGACCGCATCGTGTGCACCACCGGATGGGCTGCGGCCGAGTTCCGTCGCATCGGGGTGTCGAACCTGGTGGAGGTGCCACTCGGTGTCGACCTGGACCTGTTCCACCCCGGCGCCCGCGACGACGCGCTGCGGGCCAGGTACGCCGAACCGGAGCAACTCCTGATCGTGCACTGCGGGCGCCTGTCGACCGAGAAGCAGCCCGAAAGCTCGGTGGAGGCGCTCGCGACGCTGCACCGCGACGGGGTCGACGCCGTCCTCGTCGTCGCCGGGGACGGGCCCTTGCGGCCGCGCCTGATGGAGCGGGCAGCCGGCCTACCGGTGCACTTCACCCAGTTCCTCGCCGACCGGGCCGAGGTGGCGGCGCTGCTGGCCACCGCCGACGTCGCGCTCGCGCCGGGCCCGATCGAGACGTTCGGGCTGGCCGCCCTGGAAGCGCTCGCCTGCGGTACACCCGTGGTCGTCAACGCCGCGTCCGCGCTGCCCGAGGTCGTCGGCGACGCCGGGGTCGCCGTGCATACGGACTTCGCCCAGGGGGTACGCGAGATTCTCGCCCGCCCCGAGGCGGCGCGGCGGGCGGCGGCCCGGGCGCGGGCCGAGCGGTTCGGCTGGCCGGCCGCTGTCGACGGGTTTCTCGAGGCGCACGGCCTGGAGACCGAGCACATCTCGCCGCCGATGGCGGTTCATTGACGATTGGCCGTGCGCGTTTCGGGAAACCAGATGGTGGACCCGGAAGGAGCCCACGGTGGACGAGCGGCAGAACGAGCAGGACCAGACGCGACGGCAGCCCGGGCCCGAGAGCCCGACCGAGCTGACCAAGCCCGGCTGGTGGGGGGTGCTGAAGCGTACGTTCAAGCAGTTCCAGACCGACAACCTCAGCGACTGGGCGGCGGCGCTGACCTACTACGGCATCCTGTCGCTGTTTCCCGGGCTGCTGGCGCTGGTGTCGGCGCTGGGCATGCTCAGCAAGAACGCTCCCCGAACGGTGATCAACGCCATCCAGCAGTTCCTTCCTCCGCAGGCCCAACCGGTGATCGGGCCGGCCATCACCAAGGCGCTGCAGAACGCGCAGACGGGCGCCAGCATCTTCGCGATCGTCGGCCTCGTCGGCGCGTTGTGGTCGGCGTCGGGCTACATCGGTGCGTTCATGCGGGCCGCGAACGCGATCTACGACGTGCCGGAGGGGCGGCCGTTCTGGAAGACGTTGCCGTTGCGCCTCGGCCTGACCATCCTGATCGGCGTGCTGCTGGCCGTCAGTGCGTTGGCCGTCGTCCTGACCGGCAAGCTCGCGCAGATCATCGGCAACCTGCTGCACGTCGGCCACACCGCCGTCGTGGTCTGGGACATCGCGAAGTGGCCGGTCGTGCTGATCCTGATCAGCCTCGCGTTCGCGCTGCTGTACTACCTCGCGCCCAACGCGCAGCACACCGGTTTCCGCTGGATCACCCCCGGCGGGGTGGTCGCCGTTCTGCTGTGGGTCGTCGCCTCCGCCGCCTTCGCGCTGTACCTGTCGAGCTTCGCCTCCTACAACAAGACCTACGGCACCCTGGGTGGGGCCATCGCGTTCCTGGTCTGGCTGTGGATCTCCAACATCGCGATCCTGCTGGGTGCCGAGTTCGACGCCGAACTGGAGCGCGCCAGGGCCATCCAGGGCGGCATGCGGCCCAAGGACAAGGAGCCGTACCTGCCGCTGCGCGACGACCGCAAGGTCGACGAGAACGAGAACGAGGGCGGCGACGAAGGCGGCCCCAAGAAGAACAACAGCCTCGCGTGAGAACCGTCGGTGACGCCGCCTAGGGTGATGGTCATGGCCCGACCTGATGGACGCGCACCGGATCAACTGCGCCCCGTGACCCTGCAACGCAACTGGAGCATGCACCCGGAAGGCTCGGTGCTGGTCGAGTTCGGCGACACCCGGGTGCTGTGCACCGCCAGCGTCACCGAGGGGGTGCCGCGCTGGCGTAAGGGCTCCGGCCTCGGCTGGATCACCGCGGAGTACTCGATGCTTCCGCGCGCGACCACGACGCGCAGCGACCGGGAGAGCGTCAGAGGCAAGATCGGGGGACGTACCCACGAGATCTCCCGGCTCATCGGGCGCAGCCTGCGGGCCTGCGTCGACCTGAAGGCGCTCGGGGAGAACTCGATCGTCCTCGACTGCGACGTGCTGCAGGCCGACGGCGGCACCCGCACCGCGGCCATCACCGGCGGATACGTGGCGCTGCACGACGCGGTGTCCTGGCTGGCCAAGAACGGCTCCCTGCGCAGCGCGCCCGAGAAGGTCATGCACCGCTCGGTCAGCGCCGTGAGCGTCGGCGTGATCGGCGGCGAGCCGCGGCTGGACCTCTGCTACGAGGAGGACGTCGTCGCCGACGTCGACATGAACGTCGTCTGCACCGGCGCCGGTGAGTTCGTCGAGGTCCAGGGCACGGGGGAGCAGAGTGTCTTCACCCGCGCCGAGCTGGACGTGCTGGTCGACCTCGGCGCAGCCGGCTGCGCCGAGCTGACCCGCATCCAACGCGAGGCGCTGTCGTGAGGGCGCTGCTGGCCACGCGCAATGCCAAGAAGCTACGCGAGCTGCGGCGCATCCTCGCCGCGACCGGCGCCGACGTGGAGCTGGTGGGTCTCGACGACGTGCCGGCCTACCCGGAAGTGCCCGAGACCGGGCTGACGTTCGAGGAGAACGCCCTGCTCAAGGCGCGTGCCGGCGCCATCGCGACGGGTCTGCCGACGATCGCCGACGACTCCGGCATCACCGTCGACGTCCTGGGCGGCATGCCGGGCGTGTTCAGCGCCCGCTGGGCCGGCCGGCACGGTGACGACGAGGCCAACCTGCGGCTCGTGCTCGGTCAGGTCGCCGACGTCCCCGACGAGCACATGGGCGCCGAGTTCGTGTGCGCGGCGGCGCTGGCGTTCCCCGGGGGGCGGGAGTACGTCACCCATGGCCGCCAGCCGGGCAGGCTGATCCGCGAGCCGCGTGGGGAGAACGGCTTCGGATACGACCCGATCTTCGTGGCGGTCGGTAACACCCGCACCAACGCCGAGCTCACGCCGGAGGAGAAGGACGCGGTCAGTCACCGCGGCCAGGCGATGCGCGCCCTCGTGGAGATCATCGGAAAGCAGTTGGAGCGCGCGAGCTAACGAAGCGGGCCCACCTCGGCCTCGACCGCGGCGCGTAGTTCCCGGCCGCCGACCAGGCCCCGGGTCGCTTCCAGCACCGGTGCCAGGAACACGTCGGGTCCGGGCTGCCCGGCGAACGGTTCGACCATCGAGATGGCCACCCGGCCGGCGGGTGACGGCGTCAGCGGTGCCCGCAGTTGCAAACCGCGTACCGCGGCCAGCAGTTCGACGGCGAGCAGGCTGGTCAGGTTGTCGAGCACGGTGCGCAGCTTGCGCGCGGCGGCCCAGCCCATCGAGACGTGGTCTTCCTGCATGCCCGACGTCGGCAGTGAGTCGACACTCGCCGGCGAGGCGAGCCGCCGGTTCTCCGCCACGATCCCCGCCGCCGTGTACTGGGCGATCATCAGCCCGGAGTTGACACCGGCATCGGGGGTCAGGAACGGCGGCAGGTCCCGCGACCGGCACACATCCAGCAGCCGGTCGACCCGGCGCTCGGAGATCGCGCCGACCTCCGCCGCGGCGATCGCGAGGAAGTCGCAGGCGAAGCCGAGCGGGGCACCGTGGAAGTTGCCGGTGGACTCCACCCGCCCGTCCGGCAGTACCACCGGATTGTCCACGATGGACACCAGTTCCCGGGCCGCCACCGACGAGGCGAACTCCAGCGTGTCCCGCGCCGCGCCGGCGACCTGCGGGGCGCAGCGCATGGAGTACGCGTCCTGCACCGCGTGTACCAGGTCGTCGCGGTGCGAGTCCATGATCGGCGAGTGCTGCAACAGCCGGTAGATGTTGGCCGCCGAGACCGCCTGGCCGGGGTGGGGCCGGATGGCGTGCAGTTCGGGCTGGAAAGGCCGGTCGGTGCCGAGCATCGCCTCGATGGCGAGCGCCGCGGTGAGGTCGGCCATGGCGAGCAGGTGGGCGAGATCGTGCAGCGCCAGCAGCAGCATGCCGAGCATGCCGTCGGTGCCGTTGATGAGCGCCAGGCCCTCCTTGGCCGCCAGTTCGATCGGCCGCAGCCCCGCCGTGGCGAGCGCCTCACCGGCCGGTACCCGTGCGCCGTCCTTGCCGAGCACCCAGCCTTCGCCCATCGCGACCAGGGCGCAGTGCGCCAGCGGCGCCAGGTCGCCCGAGGCACCGAGCGAGCCGTGCTCGGGTACCCACGGTGTGATGCCGGCGTTCAAAAGATCCACGAGCGCCTGGGCGACGATCGGGCGGACCCCGGATCTTCCGAGCGCCAGCGACCGTACCCGCAGCAGGATCATCGCGCGGACCACCTCGGGCGGCATCGGCGCCCCGATACCCGCGGCGTGCGAGCGGATCAGCGCGTGCTGAAGCTCGGCCCGCCGCTCCGGCGCGATGGACGTGTTCGCGAGGGCTCCGAAGCCGGTGGAGACGCCGTACACGGGGCGGCCGGTGCGCTCGATGTCGTCCACGATCGCGCGGCTGGTCCGCATGGCGTCGACGGCCGCGTCGGCCAGCACGACCCGGGCGTGACCGCGGGCCACGGCGATGACGTCGGCGGGCTCGACCCCGGTCGGCTGGACGGTCACGGTGTTCATAGGGGCACTCCATTGAGCAGCACGGTGGATACGAGGGGCACGCCGGGCCGGTAGGCCAGGTGCAGGTACGAAGGGGCGTCCAGTAGCAGCAGATCGGCCCGGGCTCCGACCCGCAGCACGCCGACGTCGTCGCGCCGTAGCGCCCGCGCGCCGCCCACCGTCGCCGCCCACAACGCCTCGGCGGGGGTCATCCGCATCTCGCGAACCGCGAGCGCCACACAGAACGGCATCGAGGACGTGTACGACGAACCGGGGTTGCAGTCGGTCGCGAGGGCGACGGTGGCGCCGGCGTCGAGCAGCCGGCGCGCGTCCGGGTACGGCGAGCGGGTCGAGAACTCCGCGCCGGGCAGCAGGGTGGCGACCGTGTCGCCGCCCGCCAGCGCCGCGACGTCGGAGTCCGACAGGTGGGTGCAGTGGTCGGCGCTCGCCGCCCCCAACTCGACCGCGAGCCGCACCCCCGGACCCTCGTCCAACTGGTTCGCGTGCACGCGCAGGCCGAGCCCGGCTGCGCGGCCGGCTTCCAGGACCGCGCGGGACTGCTCGCCGTCGAACGCGCCGCGCTCACAGAAGACGTCGACCCATTTCGCGTACGGGGTGCAGGCGCCCAGCATCTCGCCGCACACCTCGGCGACGTAGTCGTCCGGGTCGCGACCGGCGGGTACGACGTGCGCGCCGAGGAACGTGGTCTCGTCGGTGAACTCGCGGGCGATCCGCAGCGAGCGGGCCTCGTCGGCGACGCTCAGCCCGTACCCGGATTTGATCTCGATCGTGGTGGTGCCCTGGCGCAGCGCCTCGCCGCGCAGGCGCGCCACGTTGGCCCGCAGCTCGTCGTCGCCGGCGGCCCGGGTGGCGGCGACCGTGGTGCGGATCCCGCCGCCGGTGTAGGCCTCGCCGGCCATCCGCGCGCCGAACTCGGCCGCCCGGTCACCGGCGAAGACGAGATGTGCGTGGCTGTCGACGAACCCGGGCAGCGCGGCCCGGCCGTCCGCGTCGAGCACGGTGTCGGCAGCCGGCGCGGTTCTCGCATCTCCGATCCAGGCGACGCGCCCGTTGTCGATGACGACCGCGGCGTGGCGGCGCAGCCCTAGCGGCCCGTCGCCGAGCGAAGGATCGTTGGTGACCAGCTCACCGATGTTGGTGACGAGCGTGCTGCCGCTCATGAGGAGGGTCCCCCTGTTGGGTGCGCTTTTTGAGGAGGGCGCCCCTGTACGCGTATAGGTAGTAGGAGGGGCGCCCTCCTCAGGAACAGGGGAAGAAAACCGCAGTCGATCACGATGTCACCGCTCCGATCGTGCGCGCCAGTTCGGCGGGGACGTCGACGCTGGCGTGGACGCCGTCGCGGACGACCACCCGGCCGTCGACGACGACGTGCGAGACGTCCGCCGCGCCCGCCGCGAAGACGATCGCCGGGCCAGGCTCGACGCCCGCGGTACGTGCCGTGTCCAGGCGGACCGTCACCAGGTCGGCCCGCGCCCCCGGTGCGATGACCCCCGCGTCGTCCCAGCCCAGCGCGGCGTGGCCGGCCCTGCTGGCGGCGCGCAGCAACTCGGCCGCGGAGAAGTGGCCCCGGCGCTCGGTACGCAGCCGCTCGTTCAGCTCGACCGCGCGGGCCTCCTCGAACAGGTCGATGATCGCGTGGCTGTCGCTGCCCAGGCAGAGCGGGCTGCCCGCGTCGGTGAGGGCACTGGCCGGTCCGATGCCGTCGGCGAGGTCGCGTTCCGTGGTGGGGCAGAAGCAGACGGCCGTGTCGGTGTCGCCCAGCTCCGTACGGTCGATGTCGGTGAGGTGGGTGGCGTGCACCGCGGTGCTGCGCGGACCGAGCGCACCCGCGTCCGACAGCACTTCGGTCGGGGTACGGCCGTAGTGCGCCAGGCAGGCGTCGTTCTCGCCGCGCTGCTCCGACAGGTGGAAGTGCAGCGGGGCCCGGCGCGACGCCGCCCACTCGGCGACCGTGGCGAGCTGGTCGGCGGGGACGGCCCGGACGCTGTGGATCGCGGCGCCGGTTCTCGCATGTGGCGCGGCCTTCAGCGCCCCGGCCCGCTGCGCCCACCGGCCTACGTCGCCGTCACCGAAGCGGCGCTGCGGGCCGTCGAGCGGCCGACCATCTACTGTGGACGTGAGGTAGCACGTGTCGAGCAGGGTGATCCGGATGCCGGCATCACCGGCCGCCTGGATCAACGCCGATCCCATCGCGTTGGGGTCGGCATACGGCGCGCCGGTGGGGGAGTGGTGCAGGTAGTGGAACTCGCCCACGCAGGTGATCCCGGCGAGAGCCATCTCGGCGTACGTGGCCCGCGCGAGCGCGTAGTAGCTGTCCGGGTCGAGGCGGGCGGCGAGGGCGTACATCCGTTCCCGCCAGGTCCAGAACGTGCCGCTCCCGCCGTGGGTGCGTCCGCGTAGCGCCCGGTGGAACGCGTGCGAGTGGGCGTTGGCCAGTCCGGGCAGGGTGAGGCCGGGCAGCCGGGTCGCCTCGGCCGGCGCGGCGGCTCCGGTGGTCACCGCCGTGATCCGCCCGTCGGTGACCTCGATGAGCACCTCAGGCTCGGCGCTGTCGCCTCCCAGCCAGGCGTACTCGGCGAGGTACCGGGTCAGCACGCCAACTCCTCCAACGTGTCGGCCAGGGCGTTCACTCCGAGCGCGCAGTCGGCGTCGCTGGCGTACTCGGCAGGCGCGTGCGAGACGCCGGTCGGGTTGCGCACGAACAGCATCGCGGTCGGCACGTGAGCGGCCAGTACCCCGGCGTCGTGACCGGCACCGGTCGGCAGGACCGGCGCCTGACCCAGGCGGGCGGCGATCCGGTCGCGCAGGGCGGTGTCGAACTCGACGGTCGGGCTTTCGGATTCAGGCGTGAGCGCGAAGCCGGTGCCGTCGTGGGCGGCGCGCTCGTCGGCGCGTCGTCTGACCGCGTCGACGAGCGACTCCAGGGTCGCCTCGTCCGCCGCGCGCGCGTCCAACCATGCCGCGACCGTCGAGGCGATCGCGTTCGTCGCGTTGGGTGTCGCCTCGACCCGGCCCACGGTCGCGTGCGCGTCCTGTCGGCGGGCCTCCTCGTTGGCGGCCAGCACCGCGGCGGCGAACGTCACCATCGGGTCGCGCCGGTCGGTCATCCGGGTGGTGCCGGCGTGGTTGGCCTCGCCGGTGAAGTCCATCCGCCAGCGGCCGTGCGGCCAGATCGCGCTCGCGACCCCGACGGGTGCGTCGAGGTCGACCAGGGCACGCCCCTGCTCGATGTGCAGCTCGACAAAGGCACCGATCCGGCCCAGCCGGGCCGGATCCGGCCCGAGGCGGTCAGGGTCGGCGTCCGCCCTGGCCATCGCCTCGGCGAGGCTCACTCCGTCGCGGTCGGTCAGCTTCCGGGCCCGGGCGGGATCCATCGCACCGGTCAGCAGCCGCGAGCCGAGGCAGGCGACGCCGAACCGGGCCCCCTCCTCCTCGGTGAACACGACCAGCCCGATCGGCCGGCGGGGCGTCACGCCGCGCTCGCGCAACTCGTCGATCGCCAGGAGCCCGGAGACCACGCCGAGGGGTCCGTCGTACGCGCCGCCGTGCGGCACCGAGTCGAGGTGGCTGCCCGTGACCACGGCGTCAGCGGCAGTCGGGTCCCCCCACCAGGCGAACAGGTTGCCGTTGCCGTCGGTGTCCACGGTCAGGTTCCGGTCGAGCGCCTCCTCGGCGAACCACTCCCGACACTCCAGGTCGGCGGCGGCCCAGGAGTGGCGTACGTACCCGCCGTCGCGCCCGGCGCGCCCGATCGGCAGCAGCGAGCGCCACAGCGCGGCGAAGCGGTCAGGCGACATCGCCGGCCTCCCGCATCGGTACCCGTACCCCGTGTGCCGCCGCGACCTGCTCGGCCTGCTCGTACCCGGCGTCGACGTGCCGGATCACGCCCATGCCCGGGTCGTTGGTCAGTACCCGTTCGATCTTCTGCGCCGCGAGGGCGGTGCCGTCGGCGACGGTGACCTGGCCGGCGTGGATCGACCGGCCGATCCCGACGCCGCCGCCATGATGGATGCTCACCCACGAGGCGCCGCTCGCCGTGTTCACGAGGGCGTTGAGCAGTGGCCAGTCGGCGATTGCGTCGGACCCGTCCCGCATCGCCTCCGTCTCGCGATAGGTGG
>JAOPWA010000374.1 GCA_025965915.1 Dactylosporangium sp.
CGCACTGCGCCCCGGTGAACAGCGCGACCTTGTGAACCGCGACCTCGTAAACAACGTCCTCGTGAACCGCGTGCCCTGATGAACAGGACTGGCCGGTCAGAACTGACCCGCGGTCCATGCTCCCGGCGGTGGGCCGGTGCGGGCGGGCGCGTCGCCGTACCATTTCGCGTTCGCTTCGTAGGTCTCCACCGACGCGGGCGGCAGATCGAGCGTCTGCAGCAGGCGCTCGGCGTACCGCGGCTGTGCGGTCAATGCCTCATAGCTCGACAGCAGGTAGGGCAGGCCGAGCTCGGCGACACCCTCGAAGATGTCTCGGTAGGCGCGGCGGATGTTGGCGAAGGCGGTCTCTCGATCGGCGGCGAGCCCCCGGCCGACCTGGCTATCGATCATCGTGAACCAGTCCCGCGCCGTAATCACGACCTGTACGTCCTCGGCGCCGAGCAGCGCGACCAGTTGACGCACGGTGAACCAGTGGGGGCCGTGCGGGAAGCTGCGCCGCACGAGCGGAGGATGCCCGTCGACAGGGAGATCCGGGCCGTCGTCGCCACCGACGATCTCCGCCGACCGGCAGCCGGCCCGGCGCAGCAGCTCAGCGGTCAGCTTCGTACCGCTGGACTCCGGGCCGACCAGCAGAAACCCCCGCGTCATCCGTTGTACTCGCCGCCGCCTGTGCGGTCCGCGCCGGCGCCTTCTGCCGGGTTGTACGCGCGGTCGGGGTCTTCGTCGCACCCGCCGACGATCGTGCCGCCGACACTGCCAGCGGTGGTGGCGTCGCTGACGGCGCCGCCGACAGGGGTACCCATCCCGCCGCTCGTGGCGTCCCCCGTGGTCGTCGGGGCGACCTTGCCGGGCCCCTGCGGCTGCCGGTTGTGGTGCGGGTGCATGCTGGCGGGGCCGGCCTTCCCGCCGGTCGTCGTCGCCATCCCCCGCCGCTCCGTCGGGCCGCCGTCACGAAGGATCTGCGGGTCGATCGGGTGGTCCGCCACGTCCTGCCGATCGGCGGTCTCCCTGGCCTGCCGCGCCTCGTCCTGCGGCTCCGTGATCTCGTCGAGATAACCGGGGCCGTACAGCCCGCGCTGATCCAGTACCTGCTCGGCACCCCTCTTGGTCGAGTCCTGGTCCTGCGGGTTGCCCACGTCGCTCACCTCACGCCCTCGCCTGTTGCTCGATGCCATCTAGGTGCTTGCCCACGACCATCCGGGCGAAACCTGGCGATGGCGGGCGCTTGAACGCCTTCCGGCGCATCGGCGCGTTGCCGCACGCGGGGGCCTCGTCTTGGCGTACCGTCGAAGCCGCTGACCCATCGGTTGTGGTCGAAAGGCGCTGCTCCACGGCAGTGACCTCCGAGGATGGGCCGGGCTCGCCGAAGCCACGGGGACGGGCAGGGCACGAGCGAGAGGACATTCACGTGGGGTCGCTTCGTAAGAGTGGTGTCTGGCTCGGCCTCGCCGAGGACCGCGATGAAGAGCTGGGTTCGGATGTCGACGACTACCCCGAAGACGACCTGGCGGAGCATGTGGGCCAGCGGTCCAGGCGACGCCCGGCGGCGGACGTGCGGACCGCACGGCGCTCACCGGCGGCGGGCAGCGCGCCAGCGGCGGACGCCGAGGGGTTCCAGATCGCGACGATCCACGCGCGCGGCTTTCGCGACGCGCGGACCATCGGCGAGTACTACCGCCAGGACATCCCGGTGGTCATCGACCTGTCCGGGCTCGATGAGCCGGACGCCCGGCGCATCGTGGACTTCGCGGCCGGTCTGATCTTCGGCCGTCGAGGCAGCATTCACCGGCTGGCCCGAGGGGTCTTCCTGCTGTCGCCACCTGGCGTGGGCATCGTGTCCGGCGAACGGTCCCAGCTCGGGAACGGCGATTTCTTCGATCAGTCCTGAGTCCGCCGCGTGAGGTGCGACTCGACGAGCGCGAGGTACCGGCGGTACCGCTCGTCGAGTACCGGGTCGAAGACCGGGTCGTGACGGCGTACGACGCGCACGTTGGCTGCCGCCGCGTCAGCCGGTGACGAGTACCAGCCCAGGCCGATGCCGGCGAGCGCGGCCGCGCCCCGGGCACCGGCCTCATCGGTGTCGACGACCTCGACGGGCAGATCGATCACGTCGGCGAGCAGTTGCGACCACTGTGAGCTGCGCGCGCCGCCACCGGCCAGCCTGACCGGCCCCGTGATGGCGAACGCCTCCCGCAGCGCGTCGAGGTGGGTACGGTGGTTGAACACGACACCATCCAGGACCGCCCGCAGCAGGTGCTCGCGCGCATGCCAGCCGCGTACTCCCGAAAAGGACGCGGCGATCACGTCTCCGTGCGGCGAGCCGTACAGGAACGGCAGGAACAGCGGCGCGTCCGCCGGCGCCGCTGCCGACCCCGCGGCCACGGCCGCGGCGAAGTCCGGGCGCCCGTCGCCGTCGTACGGACCGAGCAGCCGGACCGCCCAGTCCAGATTGGACGCCGACGACGGCGAGGTCGACATGTGCATCCACCTGCCCGGGGACAGGAAGGCACGGGCCTGCCAGCGATGGTCCAGGCGGACGTCGGCCGCGACGACCTGATTGATCGAGAAGGTGCCCATCACGATCGAGGCGGCGCCGGGCGCGACGGCGCCCAGGCCGAGCGCCGCCGCGTCGACGTCGTGGGCGCCGGTCACGACCGGGGTTCCGGACGCCAGGCCGGTCTGCTCGGCCGCCCTGGCGGTTACCCGGCCGGCCACCTCCTCGGAGCGCAGGATCGGTGGCAGCTTGTCGGCGCAGATGCCGAGTCCGTACAGGGCGAGGGCGTCCGGCGAGTACGCCTGGCCGGCCACGTCGGTGAACGAGGCGCTGGCCTCCGTCGGGTCGGTGGCCGGCACGCCGGTCAGCCGGAGGCGTAGCCAGTCCTTGCAGAACAGCAGCCACCGGGCCCGGTCCAGGGTCGCCGGCTCGTGGTCGCGCAGCCACGCGTACACGGCGGCCGGCGACGCGGCGAACGGCGACTGCCCGGTCAGCGGCAGTGCCCGCTCGGCGGTGCCGTCGGCGCGGTAGCTCGCGACGTACTCGTGGGCGCGCGAGTCGGTGGCGAGGATCGCCTGGCGCACCGGCTCGCCGTCGCCGTCGACCGGGTACACACCGTCGTTGTGGCCGCAGAGTCCAACGGCCGCCACGGCGTGGCCGTCGACGCCGGCGGCGCGCAGGCACGATGCGATCGCCGTGGCGGTCTGCCGCCACCCGTCGTCCATGTCCCGCTCCTGCCAGCGCGGGTACGGGCTGGACACCGGGGTGTCGGCGCGAGCGGCGGCGACCGCCCGGCCGGCGGCGTCGAACAGGACAGCCTTGGTGACCGTCAGGCCCGCGTCGATACCGAGCAGGTAGCTCATACCCAGCCCAGCGCCTCGGCGTTGACGGCCGCCAGTACCCGTCCGGTCCGGGCGTACTCGGCCACGCTGTCTGCGACCAGCCGGGCCGACGTCAGGTTCGTCTCCTCGGTGTCGCCGCCGAAGTGGGTGGTGAGCGTGACGTTGTCCAGCCGCCGCCACGGGCTGTCCACCGGCAGCGGCTCCTGGTCGAAGACGTCCAGGCCGGCACCGGCGATGCGGTCGGCCGCGAGCGCGTCGTAGAGCGCGGCGGTGTCGACGACCCGGCTGCGCGCGACGTTGATGAAGTACCCGTGCGGCTTCATCAGCGCGAACTGCGCCGCGCCGATGAACCTGTCCGTCTCCGGCGTGTGCCGGGCCTGGACCACCACGAAGTCCGACGACGCGAAGATCTCGTCCAGCGTGGACACCGACGTGACACCGTGGCCAGCCAGCGCGGACGCGGGCGCGTACGGGTCGTAGGCGAGCAGCCGGCAGCCGAAGCCAGCCAGCCGCCGCGCGAACTGGGCACCGACCTGACCGAACCCGACCATGCCGACCGTACGGCCGCCGATCTCGATCCGCGCTCCCGGGAATTCCTTGCGCCACCCACCCGAGCGGACCGACGCATCAGCGCGGGCGATGTTGCGGGCTTCGGCGAGCATCAGCCCGATCTGCAGTTCGGCGACGGCGGCGGCGTTGCGCCCGTACACCGGCACCACCGCCACGCCCCGCGCGTTCGCCGCGGCGAGGTCGACGTTCTCCAGACCGGTACGCGCCACGGCGACCAGTCGCAGCGCGTCGCCCGCCGCGGCGAGCAGCTTCTCGCCCACGGGGGCGAAGTGCACGCAGAGCGCCTCGGCGCCGGCGACCGCGGTCAGCAGTTCTGCCGGCGTGTCGACAGCGTTGGGTCCCCGCGTCTCCATGACCTGTTGCCGCTCGTGCTGGGCATTCTTGTCGCCCGGCAGGTCGACAGCGCGTACCGGACCGAAGTCCGGCCCGAGACGGTCGCGTAACGCGGACACGTAAGGACCCGCCGGAATGAAGCCGTCGCCGACGACGAGGGTGTGCACTCAGCCTCCCGGTACGATCTGGATCTTGCGGCCGACACCGGCCTGGAACTGCGCGAGGGCGTCCGCGTACCGGTCCAGCGGGAACCGGTGACTGATGAAGACGTCGGGCCGCAGCACCCCGGCGGCGAACAGGTCGCCGGCCCGCTCGAAGCTGTGCAGCACCGCCAT
>JAOPWA010000402.1 GCA_025965915.1 Dactylosporangium sp.
CCTGTTCCGCCGGGTGGTGTCCTGGGGCCGCAGCTCCAACGTCTTCCTGCGCAACGGCTCCCGGCTGTACCTCGACGTCGGCAGCCACCCCGAGTACGCCACCGCGGAGTGCGACGACCTCACCGAGCTCGTCGTCCACGACAAGGCGGGGGAGCGCATCCTCGAGGGCCTGCTGGTCGACGCCGAGCGGCGCCTCGCCGAGGAGGGCATCGTCGGGGACATCTACCTGTTCAAGAACAACACCGACAGCGCCGGGAACTCCTACGGCTGTCATGAGAACTACCTGGTCAGCCGGCATGGGGAGTTCAGCAAGCTCGCCGACGTGCTGATCCCGTTCCTGGTCACCCGCCAGATCATCTGCGGCGCCGGCAAGGTGCTGCAGACCCCGCGGGGGGCCGTGTACTGCCTGTCTCAACGCGCCGAGCACATCTGGGAGGGCGTCTCGTCGGCCACCACCCGCAGCCGGCCGATCATCAATACCCGCGACGAGCCGCACGCCGACGCCGAGCGGTACCGGCGGCTGCACGTCATCGTGGGTGACTCCAACATGAACGAGGTCACGACGCTACTGAAGGTGGGTAGCGCCGACCTCGTGCTACGGATGATCGAGGCCGGGGTGCCGGTGCGCGATCTGACCCTGGAAAACCCGATTCGTGCGATTCGGGAGGTCAGTCACGACATCACCGGGCGGCGCAAGGTACGGCTGGCCAACGGCAAGGAGTGCAGCGCGCTGGAGATCCAGCAGGAGTACTTCGCCAGGGCGAGCGAGTTCGTCGAGCGGCGGGGCTCCGACGCGGGCACGAAGCGGGTGGTGGAGCTCTGGGGCCGCGTGCTGGAGGCGGTCGAGAGCGGTGACCTGTCCAGGGTGGACCGCGAGATCGACTGGGTGACCAAGCTGCGGGTGATCGAGGGTTACCAGCGCAAGCACGATCTGCCGTTGTCGCACCCGCGGGTGGCCCAGATGGACCTGGCCTACCACGACCTGCGGCGCGGTCGCGGCCTGTACGCGCTGCTGGAGAAGCGCGGCGCGGTCGACCGGGTCGCCACGGACGTGGAGATCTTCGAGGCCAAGGAGACGCCGCCGCAGACCACGCGGGCCCGGCTACGCGGGGAGTTCATCCGGCACGCGCAGGAGCGTCGCCGTGACTTCACCGTGGACTGGGTGCACCTCAAGCTCAATGACCAGGCACAGCGGACGGTCCTGTGCAAGGACCCGTTCCGGGCCTACGACGAGCGGGTGGATCGGTTGATCGCCAGTATGTGACTGGAGGGTAGGTAGCGGTAGGCTCGGCGGCGCGATGGAACACGACGAACCCGCCGCCGAGCCGACGACTGTGACCACGCAGGCGCCTACCGCGTCCTCGGCGGCGCCTCCGGAACCGGCCATGGCAGGGCCGTCCCGGCTGGACATGGTCGGTTGGGCCGTGCGGCGCATCAGCTGGCGACGGGAGAAGATCGCCGCCGAGATCGAGCGCAACCGGCGCGGCGAGCCGGCGGTGCCCACCTGGCTCCTGGCGGTGCTGCTGGTGGCGATCCTCGGGGCCTTGGCAGCCGTGGTGGTCCTGTCTTGAGCGCTCCCCGCGGGCACTCCACGGTTCAGGGATGTTGAGGGCGCAGACGCAGGTGCGGCGGCCGGGCTGGCTCCTGGTCCTCCTCGGGATCGTGACCGGCGTCGGGCCGTTCTCGATCGACATGTACCTGCCGGCGCTGCCCCGCATCGGCGACGAGTTCCACACCGGCGCATCCCAGGTTCAACTCACCCTCACCGCCTGCCTGGTCGGTCTCGCCGTCGGGCAACTGCTGGTTGGCCCGCTCAGTGACCGGTGGGGACGGCGCCGCCCCGTGCTGGCCGGTCTCGGGCTGTACGCGGTGACCTCGCTGCTGTGTGCCCTGGCCGCCTCGCCTGCGGCGCTGACCGTCGCGCGCCTGGGGCAGGGCATAGCCGGTGGCGCGGCCATCGTGATCGCCCGTGCCGTCGTACGCGACCTCCACAGCGGTGCGGCCGCCGCTGCGTACTTCTCGCGACTCATGCTGATCTTCGGCGTCGCGCCGGTCGTCGCGCCGAGCGTGGGCGGGTTCGTCCTGCGGGTCACGAACTGGCGCGGAATCTTCGTCATCCTCGCCACGATCGGTGTACTGGTGTTTGTCGCCGCCAACGCCTTCCTGCCCGAGACCCTGCCCGTCGTGCGCCGCCACGCCGACGGCGTGACCGCGACCTTGCGCGGCATGCGGTCCCTGCTGCGCGACCGCGGATACGTCGGGTACGTGCTCGCGCTGGGCATGGCGGGGGCCGGGCTGTTCGCGTACATCTCGGGCTCTTCGTTCGTGCTGCAACGGGTCTACGGGGCGTCACCTCAGGTCTACGGCCTGCTGTTCGGGCTGAACGCGTTCGGATTCGTGCTCGTCGGTCAGCTCAACGGCCGCCTGGTGCACCGGGTACCGCCGCACCGCCTGCTGTCGGTCGCCCTGGTCGTCCTGGTCGGCGCCGCGGTCGGGCTGCTGTTGGCGGCGCGTTGGCACAGCCTGCTGGCGGCGGCCGTCCCGCTGTTCGTGTTCATGTCCGCCCTCGGCATGGTGCTTCCCAACTCCCAGGCGCTGGCGCTGGACCTGCACCCCGACCGCGCCGGCGCGGCGTCAGCGCTGCTCGGCGCGGCTCAGTCACTGTGCGGCGCGATCATCGCGCCACTGGTCGGACTGGCCGGGACCCTCAGCGCCACTCCGATGGCGGTCGCGATGACGGCAGCCGCCGCCAGCGGCACGGCCGCGTTCCTGGTCGTCGCCCGCCGCCCGGCTTCCACCTATGCCGATCATGACGATGTGCCGGCGCTCTGACGAGGCGTGACTACACCAGCGATGCCGCGTGCCGGCCGGCGGCCGCGGCGGCCAGGAAGTACACGTGGTCGGTGTCCAGGTCGCGGCCCATCGTCGACAGTTTCACCGGCAGCGCCCGCAGCGCCTCGTCGAGACCGTCCACGGCAACCGTCACCACCCGGTGCCGTTGCCGCAGCGGGGCGAGCGCGGTGTCCACCCCGAGCGCGGGGTCCACGCCGGCCGGCACCACCAGATCGGCCGGTGCCAGGGCGACCCGGCCGTACGCGGTCAGGCTGTGGTGGGACACGCCGTGGTGGCGGGCTCGCGCATCGGCCACGGAGATGCGCAGCGAACCCACCGGGCGGCCCGACAGCGCCGCCACGGCGTTGACCGCCTCGCCCACGGCGACGCCGGAAAAGCCCCAGCGGGTACCGGTCCCGAGGTTGCCGGGGCCCTGCGCGACGACCGTCACGTCGGCCCGCAGGACGTGACGGGCCGTCAGTAGCCCGGTGTGCACGTTGGTGGCTTCGAGGTCGCCGCCGAAGGCCTGCCCGACGGTGACCACACCGGCCAGCCGGTCGGTGAGGGCGTCGAGGGTCCGCGAGAACCAGGAGGGCAGCGCGCCGCCGTCGGTCATCACGTATCCGATGCGGGTCTCGGGCCGGTCGGCGTGTACCCCGGCGATCACGGCCGGCAGCGCGGAGTGCAGGTCCGCGGTCACCACCGGCATGCCGTCCAGCGACTCGGCCGCTGCCAGGATGTCGCGGTGGGGGGAGTCGTCCTCGTCAGCGGCCAGGACGACGGCCTGTAACGGGGTGTAGCGGGCCTTCACCACGTGTCCGGGCCGGTCGTCGTCTGCGGGCAGCCGGTCGGGGAGGGCTACGACCAGGGCGTACCCGCCGGTGCCCAGGCCGAGGGCGAGCGCGTTGACGTTGAGCAGCACCGCGTCGCCGACCTCCGGCTGGCCGATCAGCGCCGGGTAGGCCAGCGCCCGCACCGTTGGCGGGTCCTCGGGGCGGCGGCGCTCCAGCGCGACGTCGAGTTCGACCGCGCCCCGCCAGCGGCGACGCAGCCCGGTCACGCTGCCGTGGCGCCATCGGATCACGGTGCCACGCTAACGCACCCCTACAGGAGCGCCCGTGGGTGTCAGCCGATCGCACGGATGTACGGATATGGTCGACGGGACTCCGCAGACACCCTCCGACGCTGCTAGCGTCGGAGGGTGTCGCGTAGCCGCACCGAACGACTTGTCAACCTGGTCATCTGCCTGTTGTCCACCCGCCGCTTCCTCACCGCGGCGCAGATCGCCGCGACCGTGCCCGGTTACGAGCACGATCCGGAGGACCCTCGTGATCATGAGGCGTTCCAGCGCAAGTTCGAGCGGGACAAGGCCGAACTGCGCGACCTCGGGGTGCCGCTGGAGACCGGCACGGCCAGCATCTTCGACACCGAGCCCGGATATCGCATCGCCCCGGGCGAGTACGCGCTGCCCGACGTCCACCTGGAGCCCGACGAGGCGGCCGCGGTGGGCATCGCCGCCCGGACGTGGCAACACGCCGGTCTCGCCGCCGCGGCGTCGTCGGCGCTGGCGAAGCTGCGCGCCGCCGGGATCGACGTCAACGCGCATGCCACCCTCGGGGTGGAGCCGGTCGTGCGGGTGGATCCGACGTTCGAGCCGCTGACCGCCGCGGTGCGTGACCGGCAGGCGGTGACGTTCGACTACCGCACGCCGGAGGACGACGAGGCCAGCAGCCGCCGGCTGCAACCCTGGGGTGTCGTGTGCTGGCGCGGCCGGTGGTATGTGGTGGGGCACGACCTGGAGCGTGAGGCTCCCCGCTGCTTCCGGCTGTCGCGGGTGGTCGGCGCCGTGCGGCGCACCGGGCGCCCCGGCGCGTACGAGCCGCCCGAGGTCGACCTGATCAGCTACGTGGCCCGGTGGTCAGGCCCGCCCGAGCGCACTCGCCGGGCCACCGTCCTGGTGCACAAGGGCCGCGGCGCCGGCATCCGCCGTTCAGCCGAACAGGTCGTCCCTGGCGAGGACGGAGATCGGGTGGTGCTGCGGTACGCCGACGCGGAGGGCCTGGCGGGGTGGCTGGTCGGCTACGGCGCGGATGTGGTCGTGCTCGACCCGCCGGAGGTGCGTGACTTCGTGGTGAAACGGCTGCATGAGATGGCTGGCGCCCACCCCGGCTCACTTCAGGATGTGATCTTGTGACGGCCTCGGCCGACCGCCTTTCCCGGCTGCTCAACCTGGTGCCCTACCTGCTGGCCCGACCCGGTATCGCGGTCGCCGAGGCGGCCGAGGATCTCGGCGTCACCGAGCGGCAACTCCGCGAGGACCTCGAGCTGCTGTGGGTGTGCGGCCTGCCGGGGTACGGGCCGGGCGACCTCATCGACATGGCGCTCGACGGTGACCGGGTCACGATCACCTACGACGCCGGCATCGACCGGCCGTTGCGGCTGACCCGCGACGAGGCGCTGGCCCTGGTGGTGGCGCTGCGACTGCTCGCCGAAACACCCGGCGTCGGGCACCGGGACGCGATCGAGCGGGCCCTGGCCAAGATCGAGAGCGCGGGGGGCGACGAGGCCAGTCCACCGGTCGCCGTGCGGCTGCCCGGCAACCGCGACCAGCTCGCCGAACTGCGCTGTGCCGTCGAGCGCGGTCAGGCGCTGCGGATCACCTACTACACGGCCGCGCGTGACGAGACCACCGACCGGGTCGTGGACCCGATGCGGATGCTCGTCGTGGGGGACCGGGCCTACCTGGAGGCGTGGTGCCGCCGGGCCGAGGCGGTGCGGCTCTTCCGCGTCGACCGCATCGACGCCTTCGAGGAGCAGGAGGAACCGGCGGCACCCCCGCCGGACGCGCTCCCGACCGACGTGCGTGACGGGGTCTTTCACGCCACGCCCGATCAGCCGCTGGTCACTCTGCGGGTCAGTCGCGGCGCGCGGTGGATCACTGAGTACTACCCGTGCGAGGAGGTCCGCGCTGAGCCCGGCGAGCACTGGCTGGTCTCGCTGCGCGCCTCGGACCTGTCGTGGGCCCGCCGGCTGGTGCTCGGGCTGGGCCCGGAGGTGACCGTCGTCGGGCCGCCGGAGCTGACCGAGGCTGTTGGCGCCGAGGCCCGCACCGCGCTGGCCGCGTACGAGGAGCCGGTCGGCTGCTGATCGTCCCTGCTCGGCACGCTCCACCACGTAGGGCAGGTCACGGCCGAGCAACAGTTCTCGCTCGCCGGGGTACACCGAGACACCCTCCATGTACATCGCCGGGGTACCGGCAGGAACATGCAGGTGAATGACGACGGGCTTCTCGGCTCCGAAGGTGGGTTCGTGGCGCTGCGCGACCAGGGGATTGGCCGGACTGCTCACCGGCCGTGTCCCGAACGCACGATGGTCCTCCCCAGGATGTGGCCTCGAAGGTGATCACCTTAGCCAAGAGAGTGCCGCGGCGCGTGCCGTGCGGTGGCGAGACCATCGACATACTAGAGTCGGTACGTGATCTGGTGGCTCGTCATCGTCCTCGTGGTCGGCTCGCTGCTCATCCTGGCGATAGCGGCGGTCCCGCTGCTGCGGCGGCTCGGTGAGCTCGGCATCGCGGCGCGCCGTCTCGCGCTGCGGACAGGGGACGCGCAGCGGCTGGTGCCGGCGGTGACCGCGCTGCAGCATCGCGCCGAGCAGATGCAGCAGGACCTGGCGGCGATCGAGGAGCGGACTACCCAAATGCGGGGTGGTCGACAGTCGACGGCCCGGTTAATAAAGCTGTCCGACGGTTGACGGTTCCGACATACCTGGTCGAGACTTCATCGCCGGCTCATCGGAACCGGTCTGGGGCGAGCGCGCAAACGCACGTATCATGAGCTCGACGGCGACAACAAACTGCGAGGTGGCTTTCAATGGGTGCTCTCCGGCCGTGGCATATCGCCATTCTGGTGGTGGTCCTGATCCTGCTCTTCGGGGCGAAGCGCCTGCCTGACGCCGCCCGCGGTCTGGGTCGTTCGATGCGCATTCTGAAGGCCGAGACCAAGGGCCTGGCCGACGACGACGTCAACGCGAAGGCCGACGCGCAGAACGCTCGTCAGCCCCTGCCCAAGACCGAGGACGACCGGCCGAGCCACGTCGACCCGGTCGAGCGGGTCCGCGACAAGTAAATCGTGGCACTTCCCGTCCGACGGCAGCGCAAGGCCCAGTTCAGCCGGGCCGCAGATGGCTCCATGAGTCTCATGGAGCACCTCCAGGAGCTGCGTAGTCGCCTCTTCAAGGCATCGCTCGGGGTGCTCGTCGGGTTCGGCATCAGCTGGTTCCTGCTGGCCCAGCGGGTCGTCGACGCGCTCAACAAGCCGTACTGCGACCTGATGCGCAGCAACACGCTCAAGGCCAGCCACGGCCAGCCACTATCACCGACGTGGCAGTGTCCGCTCCAGGTGCTCGGGCCGACCGACTACTTCGTCCTCCAGATGAAGGTCGCACTCTGGGTGGCGCTGGTCATCGCGGCGCCTGTCTGGCTCTACCAGCTGTGGGCGTTCATCGCCCCGGGCCTGCACCGCAACGAGCGGCGCTGGGCCTACGTGTTCGTCGGTGCGGCTGCCCCGCTGTTCGCCGCGGGTGGGGTCCTCGCGTTTTTCGTCGTCACCAAGGGTCTGGAGTTCCTGTTCTCCATGACCCCGAGCACCGTGTCGACCAACCTCGACGTCACCCGGTACGTCGACTTCATCACCAGCCTGATGCTCCTGTTCGGGGTCGCGCTGGAGTTCCCGCTGATCGTGGCGCTGTTCAACGTCACCGGCATGGCCAGCGCCCGCCGGCTGTTGAGCTGGTGGCGGGTCGCGGTGTTCCTGTTCTTCGCGTTCTCGGCCATCGCCACGCCCACGCCCGACCCGTTCGGCATGACGGCGCTGGCCATCGTGCTGACGGCGCTGTACTTCGCCGCGGTCGGTTTCGCGTTCCTCAACGACGCCCGCCGCAACCGCCGCCGCCGGGCGGAGTTCGGCAACGTGGGCGACGACGAGATCTCGCCGCTGGAGCACGACCTGGAGCCGGTTGAGTCCGGCGAGCCGGTCGACGGCATCTCCGCGGTCGACGCGCCGGCTCCGGTGTCCCGGCCGAAGCCCCTCGACACCCGCTACGACGACTTCACGTGAGGCTGACACGGCCGTACGCTGCTGGCCGTGACCGACAGTGCCGCCATCGACATGACGGACCCGACCGGCGCGGGTGAACTCGCCGTGCTCGCCAACCCCGCAGCCGGCCGTGGACGCCTCGTCCGGCTGCTCCCCGACGTCCTCGCGCGGTTGGGTGGCGCAGGCGCGCGGG
>JAOPWA010000405.1 GCA_025965915.1 Dactylosporangium sp.
CCGTCCGGCCGGCAGACGAGCGCTGGTCGCCCGGCGGGCTCCGCCCTCGCGGCTGCCGCCTCACCGGGCACCCCGACAAGCCCGGGAGCATCCCCGGCCCGTAACGGCGGCGAATTGCGTGACGTCACCTCCGCCGACGAGCCGCCGTACGACCCTGACTATGACCCGCCGGTACGCGACCCTCAGTACCCCGGGTTCGACCCCGGCGACGAGCCGACCGACGACGTCATCGACGAGCGGGTGGTCCGCGAGTCGACCGAGGAGCTGGCCTTGCGACTGCTCGCCGAGGCGCTGGGCGCGGAGAAGATAGACGACAGGCGCGCGTGAGAGAAAAGATCATCTACCGGAGCGGCTACGGCTACGAGCCCGTCGCGCAAGCGAGCGACTTCTTCGAGGGCTGGCCGTCCCCGCCGAGCGAGGCGACCTTCCAGGCAGCGCTGCGCGGCAGTTACGCCGTCGAGTTCGCGATCGTCGGGGACGACCGGGTGGTGGGCTTCGTCAACGCGCTCTCCGACGGCGTGGCGGCCGCGTTCATACCGTGGCTGGAGGTCGTACCCGAATTTCGCGGTCGTGGAATCGGCAGCAGGCTGATGCGCCGCATGCTCGACCGCCTCGGACATCTCTACTCGGTGGACCTGCTCTGCGATCCGCCCTTGGTGAACTACTACCGGCGGTTTGGCCTCGCCCCGATTCCGGGCATGGGGCTACGTACGCCGCGTAATCTCGACGGCACGACAGACTAGGCTGCGAGTCGCAGTCGACGTGAAGGAGTATCCCGTGCGCCCCGGTGGACAGCCGAACCTGCAGCAGCTGATGAAGCAGGCTCAGAAGATGCAGCAGCAGATGGCTACGGCCCAGGCAGAGCTGGCCGAGACCGAGCTGACCGGCACCGCTGGCGGCGGCCTGGTCACGGTGACGGTGACCGGCACGGGCGAGGTCACGAGCGTCAAGATCGACCCGAAGGCGGTCGACCCCGACGACGTCGAGACGCTCGAAGACCTTGTGCTCGCTGCGCTGCACAATGCCGCGGAGCAGGCTCGGACGCTCACCGAGCAGAAGATGGGTCCACTGGCGGGCGGCCTCGGCCTGCCCGGAATGTAGGCAGGTCGTGTACGAAGGCGCAATCCAGGATCTGATCGACGAGCTCGGCCGGCTTCCAGGCGTCGGCCCGAAAAGCGCGCAGCGCATCGCCTTCCACGTCCTGTCGGCCGATGCCGTGGACGTGAAGCGGCTGGCCACCGCGTTGCAGCGGGTCAAGGACCTAGTCAAGTTCTGTGCGACCTGCTACAACGTCGCCGAGTCCGAGCAGTGCCGGATCTGTCGAGACCCGCGCCGCACGGACGAAGTGCTGTGCGTGGTCGAGGAGCCCAAGGACGTGGTGGCCATCGAGCGTACGGGCGAGTTCCGTGGCCGCTACCACGTCCTCGGCGGTGCGATCAATCCGCTGGAGGGCATCGGGCCGGACAACCTCAAGGTCCGCGAACTGATGGTCCGCCTGTCGTCGGGTGATGTGAAGGAGTTGATCCTCGCCACCGACCCGAACACCGAGGGGGAGGCGACGGCGACCTATCTGGCGCTGCTGACGAAGCCGATGGGGCTGCACGTGACCCGACTGGCCAGCGGCTTGCCGGTCGGCGGTGACCTAGAGTACGCCGACGAGATCACACTGGGTCGCGCGTTCGAGGGGCGGCGCGCGGTCTGAGCCGGAGAACGCCGGGCTTGACCTCGCCGAATGGGTGGCTGACAGCCACCGAACGGCCTACATCCGATCACGCCACTGTCACGATGAGGCCTGAACTTGGTTACAGCAGGCTGTCCTGCCCTTGACGGCAGGGAGTGTGAGCGACAAGGTTCCCCCATCGAAGACGGCTAAACCCAGTTGCCTTCGTCTGTACCCTCCGCAAGGTCACCGTACGCGTGTCCTAAGGTGGGGGGCGCAGGAGTCCACGCAAGGGCGACCAGATCGGTTGCCGCTGCACGGGCCCCGGTCTCGCCGGCGCGGCGCGTATGCCCGCCGGTCGCTGCTGTGGCACCGTGCGGCGGTCGGAGGAGGGGCACGGCGTTCATGACACTCGGACCGGTGACATCGAGCACCGACGTGACGACGCCAGCCGCGGAAGAGGTGCCGGCAGCCAATGGCAAGGTGATCGAGGGTCGCTCGCTCGGCCGCATCGCCTGGACCCGACTCAAGCGTGACCGGGTCGCGCTCACCGGCGGAGCGATCGTCATCTTCCTGGTCCTGGTCGCGGTTCTCGCGCCGGTGATCAACAAGTTCCTCGGTCACCCAGTGAACGAGTATCACCAGGACAAGATCGACCCGAACCTCGGCGGCATTCCTCCGGTGGGCAGTTGGGGCGGGGTCAGCAAGGACTTCCTGCTCGGCGTGCAGCCGGTCACCGGCCGTGACCTGTTCAGTCAGGTCATCTACGGCGCGCAGACCTCCCTGATCATCGCGCTCTCCGCCACGCTGCTTGCGGTGGTTATCGGGATCGTGGTCGGCATCACCGCCGGCTACTTCGGCGGCTGGGTCGACTCCCTGTTCAGCCGCTTCATGGATCTGATCCTGGCCTTCCCGCTGATTCTGTTCGCGATCGCCCTGATCTCCGTGCTGCCGCCGACCAAGGGCTTCCGGATGGCGGTCATGATTTTCATCATCGGTGGCTTCAGTTGGCCCTACATCGGGCGCATCGTGCGCGGGCAGGCGCTGTCGCTGCGCGAGCGGGAGTTCGTCGAAGCGGCGCGGAGCGTCGGCGCCGGCAGCTTCCGCATCATCTTCCGCGAACTACTGCCCAACCTCGCGGCGCCGATCCTCGTCTACACCACGCTGATCATTCCGACCAACATCGGCTTCGAGGCGGCGCTGTCCTTCCTCGGCGTCGGTGTGCCGCCGCCAACCCCGTCGTGGGGCCGGCTGCTGGCGGATGCGGTGCAGTACTACGAGTACGACCCCATGTACATGGTCGTCCCCGGCATGGCGATTTTCATCGCCGTGCTGGCGTTCAACCTGTTCGGCGATGGGTTGCGCGACGCACTCGACCCCAAGTCCAACCGCTGACCACCCGATCCGGGTGATCAACCACCACCCCCGCTCGCAGTACCGCCCCGGACGGCCCACCTCTCGGAGGGCCGCGGTAACAAGGAGGAAAATACCTAGTGAGAATCAGAAGAGGAGCGGTGGTGGCCGGCTCGGTCGCCTTCGCTCTAGGGCTGTCCGCCTGTGGCGGCGGCGGCGGTTCATCGACCGACAAGGGCACCAAGAGCGCTGCCGGCTTCAACGCCGGCTCGACCGGCCTGGTGAACGCGTCCGACAAGAAGGGCGGCACCCTACACCTGGGGTACAGCTCCGACGTGGACTCGTTCGACCCCACCCGGATCTACTACGCCTCGGGCCAGAACTTCATGGCCCTCTACAACCGGACGCTGCTCGCGCCGGACCCGAAGCCGGGCAAGGACGGCCTCGTCCTGAAGCCCGACCTGGCTGAGGCCATGCCGGAGATCAGCGCCGACAAGCTGACCTACAGCTTCAAGCTCCGGAAGGGCCTGAAGTTCGAGGACGGCTCGCCGATCACCTCCAAGGACGTCAAGTACGCCATCGAGCGCACCTTCGCCCAGGACGTGCTCTCCGGCGGTCCGACCTACCTGATCGACCACCTTGACAACGGCCAGAAGTACCCCGGCCCGTACAAGGACACCGACCCGGACAAGCTGGGCCTGAAGTCGGTCACCACGCCGGACGACAGCACCATCGTCTTCAAGCTCGACAAGCCGTTCGCGGACTTTCCGTTCCTGCTGCCGATGGCCCCGGGCGCGGTGCCGAAGGCCAAGGACACCGGTGAGAAGTACAGCGAGCACGTCGTCTCCACCGGCCCGTACAAGTTCGAGTCCTTCGACCCCGGCAAGAAGGCCGTCCTGGTCCGCAACTCCAACTGGGACCCGGCGACCGACCCGATCCGCAAGGCGCTGCCGGACCGGATCGAGTTGACGCTGCAGATGCAGCCGGACGAGATCGACAAGCAGCTGCTCGACGGCACGCTCGACGCCGACTTCGCCCAGACCGGTGTGCAGCAGGCGGCGCAGGCGAAGATCCTGCTGGACCCGAAGCTGAAGGTGAACGCCGACGAGCCGAACACCGGTTTCATTCGGTACGTCACGATCAGCAGCAAGGTCCAGCCGTTCGACAACATCCACTGCCGCAAGGCCGTGCAGTATGCGGCGGACAAGGTCGCCCTGCAGACCGCGCGCGGTGGCGCGGACGCCGGCGGCGACATCGCCACGAACATGCTGCCGCCGAACATCGCGGGCCACGACCCCAAGCTCGACCCGTTCAACACGAAGTCGGGTAAGCCTCAGCTCGACAAGGCCAAGGAAGAACTGAAGGCCTGCGGCAAGCCGGATGGCTTCGAGACCAAGATCGCGGTCCGGAACAAGGGCAAGGAGCCCAAGACCGCTGAGGCGCTGCAGCAGGCCCTCGCCGCGGTAGGCATCAAGGCCAGCATCGACCAGGGTGACGCCTCGCTGTACTTCCGGTCGACGATCGGCTCGCCCGACAACGTGCACAGCAAGGGCTACGGCCTCATGTTCGCCGGCTGGGGCGCCGACTTCCCGACGGGAACCGGCTTCCTGCAGGTGCTCGTCGACGGCCGGCTGATCCAGCCGAGCGGTAACAACAACTACGGCGAGATCAACGACCCGGAGATCAACAGCTTGATCGACAAGGCCAACACCGAGGCAGACCCGAAGAAGGCCGCTGACATCTGGGGCCAGATCAACGCCAAGGTCATGGACACCGCGACCCAGCTTCCGTTCGTCTACGACAAGGCGCTGAACTACCGCAACCCGCGGCTGACCAACGTCTTCGTGTGGTCGTACTACGGGGAGTGGTCCTTCGGTTCGCTGGGTCTCAGCGACGGCAAGTAAGCGCACCCCAACCCCCCTCTGCGAGTAGTAGAAGGCAGGTGAAGGCCACCGCGCCGGCCGGCGCCGTGGGAAACCCCCACGGCGCCGGCCGGCGCGAGGCCTAAAACATGATCAATTTCATCCTTCGCCGGGTGGTGACCTCACTCGTACTGATGATCATCATCTCGGTGGTCACGTTCGGGGTGTTCTTCATGGTCCCGAAGCTCGCCGGCACCAACCCGGCCGAGCTCTACGTAGGTAAGTCGGCCACCCCGGCCGATGTGGCGGCCACCGGGCGTAAGCTCGGGCTCGACCAGCCGATCTACGTGCAGTACGGGCGGTTCGTGAAGGGCATCGTGGCCGGTCGGGACTTCGACAGCGGCCCGGACAAGACGCACTGCGCGGCACCCTGCTTCGGCTACTCCTTCCGCAACGACCGGCCGGTCTGGCCGTTGCTGCTCGACCGGTTGCCGGTGACCATCTCCCTGGCGATCGGTGCCGCGATCATCTGGCTCGTCGGCGGAGTGCTCGCCGGAGTCATCTCCGCGCTGCGCCGAGGGTCCATCATCGACCGGACAGTGATGATCGTCGCGCTGGCCGGCGTCTCGCTGCCGATCTACTTCACCGGCCTGGTCGCCCAGCTCGTCTTCGTGCACAACCTGCACTGGCTCAAGGGCGGTGAGTACGTCAACTTCGCCGACGACCCGATCGGCTGGGCCAACAAGCTCTTCCTCGGCTGGGTGACCCTCGCCCTGCTCTACGCGGCCACCTACGCCCGCTTGACGCGGGCCCAGATGCTCGAGACGGTCGGCGAGGACTACATCCGCACCGCGCGAGCCAAGGGCCTGCGCGAACGCGTGGTCATCGGCAAGCACGCGATGCGTTCCGTGCTCACCCCGATCGTCACGATCTTCGGCCTCGACCTCGGCTCGCTGCTCGGCGGCGCGATCCTCACCGAGTCCGTCTTCGGCCTGCCAGGCATCGGCCGCCTCTCGATCGACGCGGTGAACACCAAGGACCTGCCGGTCGTGCTGGGCGTCACGCTCTTCGGCGCGCTATTCATTGTCGTTGCGAACTTCCTCGTCGACATGCTGTACGCCGTGATCGACCCGCGCGTCCGGCTCGCATGAAAGGGGACGGCATGGCTACCGACCTGCTCAAAGGTGGACAACCGGCCCCCGGCGGCCCCGGGCCGTCCGGATCACAGTCCTTCCTCGACGTACGCGACCTGCGCATCCACTTCCAGACCGACGACGGCCTGGTCAAGGCGGTGGACGGCCTGTCGTTCGGCCTGGACCGCGGCAAGACCCTCGGCATCGTGGGCGAGTCCGGATCCGGCAAGAGCGTGACGAGCCTCGGCATTCTCGGCCTGCACCGGCGGGGAAAGGCGCGGGTGTCGGGCGAGGTGTGGCTCGACGGCGAAGAGCTGATCTCGGCATCGGATGAGCGCGTGCGCCACCTGCGTGGCCAGCAGATGGCCATGATCTTTCAAGACCCGCTGACCGCCATGCATCCGTACTTCTCGATCGGCGCCCAGATCGTCGAGGCGTACCGGGTGCACAACAAGGTCTCGAAGGCGGTGGCCCGCAAGCACGCCGTCGACATGCTGGGCCGGGTCGGCATCCCCCAGCCGGCGAAGCGGGTGGATGACTACCCGCACCAGTTCTCGGGCGGAATGCGCCAGCGCGCGATGATCGCCATGGCTCTGGTCAACAACCCCGCGCTGCTCATCGCGGACGAGCCCACGACGGCGCTCGACGTGACGGTGCAGGCGCAGATCCTCGACCTGATCCGGGACCTGCAGGGGGAGTTCCGCTCCGCAGTCATCATCATCACCCACGACCTCGGTGTGGTCGCCGAGTTGGCCGACGACATTCTGGTGATGTACGGCGGGAAGTCCATCGAGTACGGCACCGCCGAGACGATCTTCCGTCGGCCCGAGCACCCGTACGCCTGGGGTCTGCTCGGCTCGATGCCCCGCGTCGACCGGGACGTCCGCGACCGGCTGATCCCGGTCAAGGGCACGCCGCCGAGCCTGATCAACCTTCCGAGCGGCTGCGCGTTCCATCCGCGCTGTCCGTATGAGGGCCTGGGTGGCATCCCCTGCCGCACCGAGGTCCCGACCCTGGCCGAAGGCAGTGACCACGGCGTGGCGTGCCACATCCCACCGGCGGAACGTCAGCGGATCTTCTCCGACGACATCGCCCCGGCGCTGTGACAGCGGATCGTCCGTAGAAGGAGCACCTGTGCCGACGAGTACCCAGACCGAGCGCGCCGTGACCCGCCCGGCGACCGACAACCTGCTCGAGGTGAGCGGGTTGGAGAAACACTTCCCGATCACCCGCGGGGCCTTCATCCGGCGCAAGGTGGGTGCCGTGCGGGCCGTCGACGGGATCGACTTCTCCATACGCGCCGGCGAGACGCTGGGCGTGGTCGGCGAGTCCGGCTGCGGCAAGTCGACCACCGGGCGGCTGGTCACCCGGCTACTGGAGCCGACCGGCGGGAAGATCACGTTCGAGGGCCGTGACATCACCCACCTGTCGATGGGTGCGATGCGCGAACTGCGCCGCGACGTCCAGATGATCTTCCAGGACCCGTACTCGTCGCTGAACCCGCGGCACACGGTCGGCACCATCGTCGGCACACCGCTGCGCGTGCAGAACATCCCGACGCCGCAGGGTCTCAAGCGCGCGGTGCAGGAGCTGCTGGAGCTCGTCGGGCTCAACCCCGAGCACTACAACCGCTACCCGCACGAGTTCTCCGGTGGTCAGCGCCAACGCATCGGCATCGCCCGGGCGCTCGCGCTGCGCCCCAAGCTCATCGTCTGCGACGAGCCGGTGTCGGCGCTCGACGTGTCGATCCAGGCCCAGGTGGTCAACCTGCTCGACGACCTGCAGCGCGAGCTCAACCTCACGTACATGTTCATCGCGCACGACCTGTCGGTCGTCAAGCACATCTCCGACCGGGTCGCGGTGATGTACCTGGGCAAGATGGTCGAGATCGCCGATCGGGACGCTCTCTACGCCACCCCGTTCCACCCGTACACGCTGGCGCTGCTGTCGGCGGTGCCGGTGCCCGACCCGGCCCGGCGCGACCGCGCCCAGCGCGAACGGGTCTTGCTCACCGGCGATGTGCCCAGTCCGGTCGACCCGCCGTCGGGCTGCCGGTTCCGCACCCGGTGCTGGAAGGCGCAGGACCTGTGCGCCCAGGAGGTGCCGCCAATGCGTGAGCTCGCCTCCGGACACCAGGTGGCCTGCCACTTCCCCGTGACGGAGGTGGAGCGCACCCCGCAGGGTCGGATGGCGGCCCAGCAGGCGGCGGCCACCATCCCGCCGGACACCACCGCCGAACCCGCGATCTGAGGTCAGCCCTCGGGGCGGTTGAGTAGGGCGACCGCGACGCCGTGCACCGCCTCGAGGTCTGCCGGGTCCGCCAGCTTGGCCTTCACACCGGTGACCGTGTACCACTCCGCCGCGTCCTTGTACTGCACCCGCAGCCCGACGTTGCCGGCGTCGTCGAGTTCCGTACGCAGGGTCAGGTCACCGGTGATGACGCCGACCTCGTCGGTCATGACGCCGCCGGGGCCGGCTTTGATGTCGGTTGTCCGCTGTTCTGCCACTGACATGTCCCCAACATATCGACAAGTGCCGTCTTTTCCGCTTCGGTAACCGTCAACTGCCAGTACCGCTTCACGGCCACCCAGTTCTGGGCGTACACGCACCAGTACCCGCGGTACGGAGGCTTCCACTGTGATGGATCCTGATCACCTTTTGCCCTGTTGACGCCGGCCGAAACGGCGAACAGTTGCGGGCGGGTGATGTCGTTGGCGAACTGGGACCGCTTGTCGTCGGTCCAGGAGTTGGCGCCGGAGCGCCACGCGTTCGCGAGCGGAACCATGTGGTCGATGTCGAGCGTGGTCGCGTCGTTGACGGTCTTGTTGTCGTACCGACTGAGCCACTGCCCACTTGTGGCCTTGCAGTTCTGGCTGGTCTGCACCGATGTGCCGTCGCGCTTGAGTACGAACTCGCGGGTGTCGCAGCCGTTGCCCTGCTGACTCCAGTGCGGGAAGCGGTCGCGGCTGTACCCCGCCATCGACTGGGGTGCCGCGATGGTCAGCCCGGCGAGTTCCTGCTGTGCCCGGGACGGGTCGGTGCCCGGAGTTCTTCCGGAGTTGTCCTGGACACATCCGGCGGTTGCCAGTACGGCGGCGAGGGTCAGTACGGTGACGAGGAGACGAGGGGTACGCACATAGCTAATGTGGACGATGCGCCCGTCCTACGACCAGCACGGCACGGCGCCGTATTCGTCACAACTTCGACACCCTTTGATCGCCGCAGCTCGCCGGCGACCGGTCTGCGCCCGTGACGTGGGCCCGGACCGGTCGCCGGGAGGTGCGAGGATCGAGAGCGGTCAGGCGCCCCGGTTGACCGCGCTCACAACCGCGCGCAGGGACGCAGTGAGGATATTGGGGTCAACGCCGACACCCCAGTACGTCTGCCCGCCGACCGAGCACTCCACGTACGCGGCGGCCTGTGCGTTCTCACCCGAGGTCAGGGCGTGCTCGGCGTAGTCCAGCACGCGCACGTCGAGGTCGACACCGGACAGCGCGTTCACGAACGCCTCGATCGGACCGTTGCCTCGGCCGTCCAGCTCGTGCCGCACGCCGTCCAGCTCGATGACCACCGAGACCTCGACCTTGTCGTCGACCGTCGCGCTGCGGTAGTCACGCAGTGCCAGCCGCCTGGGCCGCAGGTACTCGGCGGCGAAGATGTCCCACATCTGCTGCGGGCCGACCTCGCCACCGGAGTCGTCGGTGTGGCGCTGCACCACGGCGGAGAGTTCGATCTGCAGCCGACGCGGCAGGTCGAGCTGGTGCTCCGCCTTCATGATGTACGCGACGCCGCCCTTGCCGGACTGCGAGTTGACCCGGATGACCGCCTCGTACGAGCGGCCGACGTCACGCGGGTCGATCGGCAGGTACGGAACTCCCCATACGCAGTTGTCGATCGAAATCCCCGCAGCGTCCGCGGAACGCTGCAGCGCTTCGAAGCCCTTCTTGATCGCGTCCTGGTGTGAGCCCGAGAACGCCGTGTAGACGAGGTCACCGGCGTACGGGTGCCGCTCGTGTACGGGCAGCTGGTTGCAGTACTCGACGGTGCGCTTGACCTCGTCGATGTCGGAGAAGTCGATCTGCGGGTCGATGCCCTGGCTGAACAGGTTGAGTCCGAGCGTGACCAGGTCGACGTTGCCGGTGCGCTCGCCGTTGCCGAACAGGCACCCTTCGACCCGGTCGGCGCCGGCGAGCAGGCCCAGTTCGGTAGCGGCCACCGCGGTGCCCCGGTCGTTGTGGGGGTGCAGCGACAGGACGACGGACGCCCGCCGGGGGAGGTTGCGAGACATCCATTCGATCGAGTCGGCGTACACGTTGGGCGTGGCCATCTCGACGGTGGCCGGGAGGTTGACGATGAGCGGGTGGTCGGGTGTGGGCTGCAGCACGTCGATGACCGCGCCGCACACCTCCAGGGCGTAGTCCAGCTCGGTGCCGGTGTACGACTCCGGGGAGTACTCGTAGAAGATCTCGGTGTCCGGGGTGATCGCCTCGGCATACTTCTGGCACAGTCGCGCGCCGCTCGTCGCGATGTCGGTGATGCCCGCCTTGTCGAGGCCGAACACGACCCGCCGCTGCAGTGTCGAGGTGGAGTTGTAGAAGTGCACGATCGCGCGCTTGGCGCCGCGCAGGGAGTCGAACGTGCGCTCGATCAGATGGTCACGGCACTGGGTCAGGACCTGAATCGTGACGTCGTCCGGGATCATGTCGTGCTCGATGAGCTGACGGACGAAGTCGTAGTCGGTCTGGCTGGCGGACGGGAAGCCGACCTCGATCTCCTTGTACCCCATCGCGACGAGCAGGTTGAACATTCGCCGCTTGCGCTCGACCGACATCGGGTCGATCAGGGCCTGGTTACCGTCGCGCAGGTCCACCGCGCACCAGCGGGGCGTCTTCTCGAGTTGGCGGGCCGGCCACTGCCGGTCGGGCAGGTCCACGGAGAACTGCCGGTGGTACGGCTCGTAGCGGTGGATGGGCATCCGGCTGGGTCGCTGGCGTCCGACGGGGTCGGCGTTGGTCGAAATGTCGTCACTCATCTGGGCTTGCTCCTGGTGTCATGAGGATCGGGACGATCCGAACGAGGGGATCGACCGGCTGCGCTCAGCGCTCTCAGGCGGTGGCGTGCGTGCACTCCGCGACGAGGTGCCGGCCGGATGGGGCCTCGTCGCGGCACGGAAGAAGGAGCGCCTGCCACATGACGACTGACACGGTACATGACGTCCGGCGCTGATGGACAGGCGCCGTCGCTCCGCCGCTGCCATCCGCCCAGGCCAGCGACGTCGGGAGGGGCTAGGGGGAGGTGGAAGGGGCCGTCTCGGCGGTCGGCAGCAGTGGACCGGCGGCCACGGGCGCGGACAGTTCGATGGCCGGGGGTGCGGGTGACAACGCCGTGGCGAGGACGAGCGTGCCGAAACCGGCCTTCACCCCCGTCAGCGTGCCGTCCACGTCGTAGCAGTAGACGCCGGGATCGACCGGTGCGGCGAGCGCCGCCGAGTTCGCCTCGACCGAGAAACAGGCGCCCCGCGAGCCGGCCAGCAGGGGGGCCGGCGCGATCGACAGCGCGGACTGGCGATCGGTCAAGGGGTCCAGCCAGTCGACGAACGGGTGCTGCACCTGTGGGTCGGCCCACGCGGGAAGAACGCCATCCGAGGCTTTCAGGCAGGTGGGGTTCGCGCCGGACGTCCGGCACTGGAAGAGGCCGTTGCGGTTGCCGGCGAGGGCGACGTTGACCTGGCCGCTCAGCGCGCCGCCCGGCACTTCGACGCGCCAGGAGCCGTCGGCCGCCAGGATGACCGTGACGGTACGCGCGGCGCCCGCGGGCGGGTGGAACGTGTACCCGGCGCTGAAGCGGCGGTCCTTCGCCGTGGCCACGAGGCCGGCCAGTTGGGTACGCGCGTCGAGTGGAGCGGCCGACTGGGACGGCCGATCCGACGCCGCGCCCGCCGGTGGGGCCGACGAGTTGCCACAGCCGGAGGTGAGAAATGCCCCCAGCACGAGTACTGGAATCGAAGCCTTGAGGCGACGCATCGCGCCATTCTCGCGTGATCCAGGGTCGGATGGTGGGAACGCGCCTCCCGGCGGGTCCCGACCGCCGGTAGGCTCAGGACGTCCCACATGCGCCGCCGGCCTGTCCTCACCGCAGAGGGAGACCACCGGCGGCGTTGGCACGTGTGAAGGGAGCTGACCGACGTGGCGCTGGTCGTCCAGAAGTACGGTGGCTCGTCAGTGGCAAGCGCCGAGCGCATCAAGCGCGTCGCCGAGCGCATCGTGGCGGCCCGCAAGGCCGGTAACGAGGTCGTGGTGGTCGTCTCGGCGATGGGTGACACGACCGACGAGTTGCTCGACCTAGCCCACCAGGTCAGTCCACTCCCGCCCGGCCGCGAGCTGGACATGCTGCTCACCGCTGGTGAACGGATCTCCATGGCGCTGCTGGCCATGGCGATCCACAACCTGGGGTACGAGGCCCGTTCGTACACGGGCTCGCAGGCCGGCGTACTCACGACCTCGACGCACGGCAAGGCCCGGATCATCGATGTCACACCCGGCCGCCTGCGCGGCGCGCTCGACGAGGGCGCGATCGCCATCGTGGCCGGCTTCCAGGGCGTCTCCCAGGACACCAAGGACATCACCACGCTGGGGCGGGGCGGAAGCGACACGACCGCGGTGGCGCTCGCCGCGGCGCTGCACGCCGACGTCTGTGAGATCTACACCGACGTCGACGGCGTCTTCACCGCCGATCCGCGGATCGTGCCGAACGCGCGGCACATCAAACAGATCACCTACGAGGAGATGCTCGAACTGGCGGCGTGCGGCGCGAAGGTGCTCATGCTTCGCTGTGTGGAGTACGCGCGGCGGTTCGGGATGCCGATCCACGTGCGCTCCTCGTACTCAATCAACTCCGGCACGATGGTGACAGGCTCGATGGAGGACGTTCCCATGGAACAGGCGATGATCACCGGTGTTGCCCACGACCGGAGCGAGGCGAAGATCACGATCGTCGGCGTACCCGACGAGCCGGGCGTCGCCGCCCGCGTCTTCGAGACCGTCGCGAGCGCCGAGAGCAACATCGACATGATCGTGCAGAACGTCTCGACCGAGTCCACGGGGCGCACCGACATCTCCTTCACGCTGCCCAAGACCGACGGTCCGACCGCGATGGCGGCGCTGGGCAAGGTGCAGGAGAAGATCGGCTTCAAGGGGCTTCTCTACGACGACCACATCGGCAAGGTCTCGCTCATCGGCGCCGGTATGCGTTCGCACCCGGGCGTGGCTGCCACGTTCTTCGCGGCGATGGCCGACGGCGGGGTCAACATCGAAATGATCTCGACCTCCGAGATCCGCGTCTCGGTGGTGTGCCGCGACACCGATCTCGATGTGGCTGTTCGGGCCGTCCACGACGCGTTCGACCTTGGAGGCGACGAGGAGGCGGTCGTCTACGGCGGGACCGGGAGGTGAGCCCCGTGCGCGAACTGCCTACCCTGGCGGTGGTCGGGGCGACCGGAGCGGTCGGCACCGTCATGTGCGAACTGCTGTCCACGCGCAAGAACATGTGGGGCCAGATCCGGCTCGTCGCGTCCGAGCGCTCAGCTGGTAGGACGATCGTGGTTCGCGGTGAGGAGCTGAAGGTCCAGGCTCTGACCCCGGAGGTCTTCGACGGCGTCGACGTCGCGATGTTCGACGTGCCGGACGACGTCTCCGCGGAATGGGCGCCGATGGCGGCCAAGTACGGAGCGGTCGTCGTGGACAACTCCGGCGCGTTCCGGATGGATCCGGACGTGCCGCTGGTCGTCCCCGAGATCAATCCGGAGCAGGTGCGCAACAGGCCCAAGGGCATCATCGCCAATGCCAACTGCACGACGCTCGCGATGATCGTCGCGGTGGCCCCGCTGCACCGCGAGTACGGGCTCAGGGAGCTGGTGCTCGCCAGCTACCAGGCGGTTTCGGGCGCCGGCAAGGTCGGCATCGACACCCTGCTGAACCAGATCGACAAGATCAGCGGCGACCGTACGCTCGGCTCCCGCTCGGGTAACGTGCGCCGGGCGGTCGGTGACGACCTCGGCCCGTTCCCCGCGCCACTCGCGCTCAACGTGGTCCCCTGGACGGGCTCGCTGCACGACGCCGGCTGGTCGAGTGAAGAGCTGAAGATGCGCAACGAGTCGCGCAAGATCCTGGGCCTGCCCGATCTGAAGGTCTCCGCCACCTGCGTACGCGTTCCCGTGGTGACCGGACACTCGGTCGCGGTGCATGCCGTGTTCGGCGCCGAGGTCGACGCCGAGGACGCGCGTGAAGCGCTGCGTCACGCGCCCGGCGTGATCGTCGTCGATGACCCAGCATCCGGTGAGTTCCCGATGCCGATCGACGCGGTCGGCACCGATCCGTCCTGGGTGGGCCGGATCCGGCGTTCGCTGGACGACCCACGCGCGCTCGACCTGTTCGTGACGGGTGACAACCTGCGCAAGGGTGCGGCCCTGAACACCGCCCAGATCGCTGAATTGCTCGCTACGGAGTACTCCCGCTAGGTCGCCTCCTGGAGAGGGGGACCGAGCGGGACGGGGCGCAGTCTCAGGCGGACGGCACGTCGTCGGCGTCGACGATGTTGTACGCGTAGCCCTGCTCGGCGAGGAACCGCTGCCGGTGCGCGGCGTACTCGGTGTCGATCGTGTCGCGCGCGACCACCGTGTAGAAGTGCGCCTGCCGTCCGTCGGCCTTCGGCCGCAGCACCCGGCCCAGCCGCTGCGCCTCCTCCTGGCGGGAGCCGAACGTACCCGACACCTGGATCGCCACCGCCGCTTCCGGCAGGTCGATCGAGAAGTTGCCGACCCGGGAGATGACCAGCGTCGACAACTCGCCGGCCCGGAAGGCGTCGAACAGCCGCTCGCGCTCCTTCGTCGTCGTCGAACCCTGCAGGACCGGTGCGTCGAGGTACTTGCCGAGCTGCTGCAACTGGTCGATGTAGGCGCCGATCACGAGCACCTGGTCGCCCGTGTGCTTGTCGACCAGTGCCTTGACCACCGGTAGCTTGGTGCGGGCCGTCGCCGCCATCCGGTAGCGCTCCTCGGGCTCGGCCGTCGCGTACGCCATCCGCTCCTCATCGGTGAGCGTGACCCGTACCTCGGTGCAGTCGGCGGGTGCGATCCAGCCCTGGGACTCGATGTCCTTCCACGGGGCGTCGTACCGCTTCGGCCCGATCAGGCTGAACACGTCACCTTCGCGGCCGTCCTCCCGCACGAGAGTGGCGGTGAGGCCGAGCCGGCGACGGGCCTGGAGGTCCGCCGTGAAGCGGAAGATCGGCGCGGGAAGCAGGTGTACCTCGTCGTAGATGACCAGGCCCCAATCGCGGGCGCTGAAGAGGTCCAGGTGGGTGAACGCGCCGTTGCGGCGGGAGGTGAGCACCTGGTAGGTCGCGATCGTGACCGGGCGGATCTCCTTGCGCTCCCCGGAGTATTCGCCGATCTCCTCCTCGGTCAGCGACGTGCGTGCGAGGAGTTCACGCCTCCACTGGTGGCCGGCGACCGTGTTCGTCACCAGGATCAACGTGGTCGCCTTGGCCTCGGCCATCGCGGCAGCACCGACCATGGTCTTGCCCGAGCCGCACGGCAGCACCACCACGCCGGAACCGCCGGCCCAGAAGGAGTCCACGGCCTCCCGCTGGTACGAGCGCAGCTTCCAGCCGTCTTCGGCCAGGTCGATCTGGTGCGCCTCGCCGTCGACGTACCCGGCCAGGTCCTCCGCCGGCCAGCCCAACTTGAGCAGCGCCTGCTTGAGCCGGCCACGCTCAGAGGGGTGAACCGCGATCGTGTCCTGGTCGACGTGGGCACCCAGCATGCCGGCGAGCTTCTTGGACTTGGCGACCTCGATCAGCACCGCCCGGTCGGACCCGTGCAGGATCAGGCCGTGCGTCGGGTCGTTGATCAACTGGAGCCGCCCGTACCGGTCCATCGTCTCGGCGACGTCGACCAGCAGCCCGTGCGGTACCGGGTAGCGAGAGAACCGCAGCAGCGCGTCGACCACGCTTTCGGCGTCATGGCCGGCGGCCCGGGCGTTCCACAGGCCGAGCGGCGTCAGCCGGTAGGTGTGCACGTGCTCCGGGGAGCGCTCCAGTTCCGCGAACGGCGCGATGGCCATCCGGCAGGCGGTGGCGTCCGGGTGGTCGATCTCGAGGAGCAGCGTCTTGTCGGACTGGACGATCAATGGGCCGTCGGTCAAGGGGACCTCCGTTGAAGACAGACGTTCCAGTGTGGCACGTGGGCGGATGGCGCCAGACCCGTGTGACAACGCCGGGCGGAGAGGGGATGTTCCAGGGTCAAAAAGGTACAGACCGGCCGGCAGCTGCCGATATCGAAGAAGGGTTGACTCTTGCGTGCAACCTCGGGCGGGCACATGAGCGTCTTTAGTCATGACGGTCACCGGGAGGAACAGATGGCACGTAGGCGCAAGCCCTGGGTGGCGATCACGCTCAGCGTGGCTGCCGTGACCGTCGTCGTGGGGGCCGGGGCGTACGTGTTCGGGTCAGCCCGGGCCGCCGCCGCGCAACAGCGGGTGCCGGGCCCGGTGACCGTCACAACGGGGGAGAGCACGTCACCCCGCCCCACCACGGTCTCGGAACCGTCACCCGCTCCGACCTCCGCTCCCACTGTGAGCGCGCCGGTCCCGGCCGAGTGTCAGGGCGGTGACCGCCAGCGTGAGGTCGAGGCGTCGCTCGCGCGGATCGACGGGTACGGGTCGGTGACGGTCGACGGCGTCCAGACGGCCGAAGACTGCAACATCATCAAGAGCTTCCAGGCCAGGTACGGCATCAGTCCGGCCTTGGGTCGGGCCGGATCCGCGACCGCCGACGTCGCCCGTCGTATCGCCACCAGCGCAGGCGCCGAGGAGCGGGCCAGGTGCAGGGTCAGCGGCCCCGCCCTGACGATCTGCGTCGACCTGACCCAGCAGACGGCGTGGGCCGTGCGGGACGGGGCCGTGGTGTGGGGACCGACGGTGATCCGCACCGGCATGCGCGGCGGCTACCAGACTCCGACCGGCGGGTACGAGATCTTCCGGCGGGCGAAGCGGGAATGGTCGGTGCCCTACAAGGTCTGGCTGCCGTACTGGCAGGCGTTCAACGGCGGCATCGGTTTCCACGAGACGACCACGTA
Source organism: Dactylosporangium sp. (assembly GCA_025965915.1). Taxonomy (GTDB): domain Bacteria; phylum Actinomycetota; class Actinomycetes; order Mycobacteriales; family Micromonosporaceae; genus Planosporangium. The sequence goes on from JAOPWA010000405.1 coordinate 17,143, forward strand.
CCTCCACGACGGCTCGCTCGGCTCGCACGGGTGCGTCAACCTGCTGCACGACGACGCGGTGGCGCTGTGGAACACGGCGACGGTCAATACGACCGTCAAGGTCTTCGGCAACCGTCCGGGCACCTGATCACGGGGAGGCCGACTCCTCCGGCACCGCCGCCGTGATGCGGTGAAGTGCGAACGTGTGCAGCATCTCGGTGCGCTCGTCCTCGGCCCGCAGGTACCCGGCGCCCATCGAGACCGGTCGTAGCAGGCGGGAGTTGGTCGCACCGTGCGCGTCGACGTAGCCCACCCACACCCGCGCCTTGTCGCGCAGCGCCTGCTGAAGTACGGCCATGGCCTGGGTGTGCGCCTGCGCCCCGGACAGCCCCGCCGACCCGCCGGGTGGCCGTACGGTCACCGGGGCCCGGCGGGCGGCCCGCGTCGCGGCGTCCCCGCGGCGTAGCTGCTCCACGATGCCGGCGAGCCGGGCGGGTGTGAGTCGCGGCTGGGTCAACGGGCCCTCGACCCGGTGGGACGGCATCGCCGGCCGGGCCGACGAGCGGGGCGACCTGGGGCGGGTCAG
>JAOPWA010000407.1 GCA_025965915.1 Dactylosporangium sp.
TCGCCGACGACGAGGTGCAGGCCGTCGCGATCGCGACCCCGGCCGGCACCCATCTCGACGTCGCCATGGCCGCACTGCGGGCGGGCAAGCACGTCCTCGTCGAGAAGCCCCTTGCGGCCACCTACGACGAGGGCCGGCGCCTGGTCGACGAGGCGGCCGCGCGGGGGTTGGTCCTCATGTGCGATCACACGTACTGCTACACGCCCGCGGTCACCCGGATCCGGGAGATCGTGCGCTCCGGTGAGCTGGGCGATCTCCACTACGTCGACTCGGTACGCATCAACCTGGGGCTGGTGCAGCGCGACATCGACGTGATGTGGGACCTGGCACCGCACGACCTGTCGATCCTGGACTTCATCCTGCCCGACGACGTGACGGTGGTGGCGGTCGCCGCCCACGGTGCGGACCCGATCGGCGCCGGCCGCTCCTGCGTGACCTACCTGACCCTCGAGCTGAGCAGCGGCGCGATCGCGCACATCCACGTCAACTGGCTGTCACCGACGAAGGTGCGCACCACCATGATCGGCGGCTCGAAGCGCACCCTCGTGTGGGACGACCTCAACCCCACCCAGCGGGTGTCCATCTTCGACCGCGGAGTCGACCTGACAGCGCCGGAGGAACTGGGCGCCGACGAACGGCGGGACGCGCTCATCTCGTACCGCTCGGGCGACATGGTCGCGCCCGCGTTGGGGGAGCGGGAGGCGCTGCGCGCCATGGTCGAGGAGTACGCGGGCGCGATCCGCGACGGCCGCGCGCCCCTGACCGATGGCCGGTCCGGGCTTCGGGTGCTCGGCATTCTCGAGGCCGCCTCGCGCAGCCTCGCCAACCGCGGAGAGATCGTGGAGGTAACGCAGTGATTCGGGGCAAGCGGGCACTGGTCACGGGAGGGGCCGGCACCATCGGTTCGCACGTGGTGGATCTGCTGGTGCGGTGCGGTGCCGCCGAGGTCGTGGTGCTGGACAACTTCGTACGGGGTAGGCGCGAGAACCTCGCCTGGGCGCAGGAGCACGGCGACGTGCGGGTCGTCGACGGCGACATCTGCGACGTGGCGAGCGTGCGTGCCGCGATCGCCGGTGCCGATCTGGTGTTCCACCTCGCGGCACTGCGCATCACCCAGTGCGCCGAGCAGCCGAGGCTGGCCAACGAGGTGCTCGTCGACGGCACGTTCAACGTGCTGGAGGCGGCGGTCGAAGCCGGGGTGGGCAAGGTGGTGGCGTCCTCTTCGGCGTCGGTCTACGGACTGGCCGAGGAGTTCCCCACGACCGAGCGGCACCACCCGTACAACAACGACACGTTCTACGGCGCGGCGAAGGCCTTCAACGAGGGCATGCTGCGCAGCTTCCACGCCATGTACGGGCTGGACTACGTGGCCCTGCGCTACTTCAACGTGTACGGGCCCCGGATGGACGTCCACGGTCTCTACACCGAGGTGCTGATCCGCTGGATGGAGCGGATCGAGTCGGGTACCGCACCGCTGATCCTGGGCGACGGTATGCAGACCATGGACTTCGTACACGTCGCCGACATCGCGCGCGCCAACATCCTGGCAGCCGAGGCCGACGTCACCGACGAGGTGTTCAACGTCGCGAGCGGTACGGAGACGAGCCTGAACGAACTGGCCACGGCGCTGCTCGAGGTGATGGGCGCCGACCTCAGCCCGGAGTACGGGCCGGCGCGGACGGTCAACGCGGTGACCCGGCGGCTGGCCGACACCACCGCGGCGGCGTCGAGCCTGGGCTTCAAGGCCGAACTGGGCCTTCATGAGGGCCTGCGTGACCTTGTCCAGTGGTGGCGATCCGAAAAGCAGGGGGCGACCCGATGACGGCCACGACGGGGCGGCGGCGCATCCCGGTCATCGTCCCGGTCCTCGGCGAGGAGGAGGCGCAGGCCGCCGCGGACGTGGTCCGCTCGGGCTGGGTCGCGCAGGGACCGCGGGTGGCGGAGTTCGAACGCGCCTTCGCGGAAACCGTCGGCGCCGGGCACGGGGTCGCGGTCAGCTCGTGCACGACCGCCCTGCACCTGGCGCTCGTCGTCCTCGGCGTCGGGCCCGGTGACGAGGTGGTGGTGCCGTCGCTGTCGTTCATCGCCACCGCCAACGCCGCTCGCTACGTGGGCGCCACGCCGGTCTTCGCCGACGTCGACCTCGCGACGGGCAACCTGACGCCGGCGACGATCGACGCGGTACGCACTGCACGTACCCGGGCCGTCATCGGTGTGCACCAGGGCGGGGTGCCCGCGGACGTGGACGCGCTGCGCGCCGCGTGTGCCGACTGGGGGGTGGCTCTCGTAGAGGACGCGGCCTGCGCGGCCGGATCGACCGTGCGGGGTCGGCCCGCGTCGGCCGGCGCGCTGCTGGCCGCCTGGTCGTTCCACCCACGGAAGGTGATCACGACCGGCGAGGGCGGCATGCTCACCACCGACGACCCGGAGCTCGCCGCCCGGCTGCGCCGCCTGCGCGAGCACGGGATGAACGTGTCCGCCGCCGAGCGGCACGCCAGCGCGCAGCCCGTCCTGGAGAGCTACCTGGAGACCGGCTTCAACTACCGGATGACCGACATCCAGGCCGCGATCGGTCTGGTGCAGCTACGCAAGCTCGACGAGCTGGTGACCCGACGCCGGGAGCTCGCGGCCCGTTACCACGAGTTGCTGGCCGACCTGCCGGGCCTGTCACCGGTGCGGGACCCGGCCTACGGCACGAGCAATTTCCAGTCGTTCTGGGTTCTGCTGGAGAGCGGCGGCCGGGACGAGGCGCTGGCAGCGCTCGCGGCCGTCGGGGTCTCGGCCCGTCGCGGCATCATGGCGGCGCATCTGGAGCCGGCATATAAGGGCGCCGGGACGGTCTCGCTACCGAACACGGAGCGGCTCACCCGTGACTCGCTGATCCTGCCGCTGTACCACGACATGACCGACGCCGAGCAGGGGTACGTGGTTGACGTGCTGCGGGCGGCGGCACGCGCATGAAGGATCTCGTCATCGTAGGGGCCGGCGGGTTCGCAGGGGAGACCGTCGCCGCGGTGCAGGCACTCAACGAGGTGACCCCGACCTGGCGGCTGCTCGGATTCCTCGACGACGACCCGGCGCTGCGCGGTCAATGCCCGTACCCGGACGTACCCGTGTTGGATGGCGTGGACGCGGCACGTGAGATGCGGACAGCCTCCGTGGTGGTCTGTGTCGGCAATCCTCGTGACTATGCCGCGCGAATGCGAATCGTGCGCCGGCTCGGGCTGCCGCCCGAGCGGTACGCGACCGTCGTGCACCCGTCAGCCCAGGTGTCGGCCGGATGCAGCGTCGGCCCCGGGTCGGTACTGCTGGCGCAGGTCGTGCTCACGGCGCAGGTCCGGATCGGGGCGCATGTAGCGGTCATGCCGCAGGTCGTGCTGACCCACCAGGACGTCGTCGACGAGTACGTGACGATCGCGTCGGGGGTGCGGCTGGGCGGCGGGGTCCGGCTGGCGCGCGGCGCGTACGTCGGCGCCGGCGCCCTCGTCCGCGAAGGCCTCAGGATCGGATCGTGGTCACTGGTCGGCATGGGATCCGTCGTCCTGCATGACATTCCACCAGGCGAGGTGTGGGCCGGTAGCCCGGCGCGGTACCTGCGCCCAGCAACATCTTCCGACGAACTACAGGAGAGCATCAACCGATGACCACAATTCCGCTCGTCGATCTCAAGGCAGCCCACGCCGAGGTCGCGGAGGAGGTCGAGACCGGCTTCAAGCGCGTCATCGCCGACACCGCGTTTGTCGGTGGAGCCGAGGTCGCGGCGTTCGAGGAGGAGTACGCGTCGTTCAGTGGCGTGCCGCACTGCGTCGGCGTCGCCAATGGCACCGACGCGCTGGAGTTGGCTCTGCGGGCCGTCGGGGTCGGGGCCAACAGTGAGGTCATCCTGCCGGCCAACACGTTTGTCGCCACCGCCGAGGCAGTGGCTCGCGCCGGCGCCCAGCCGGTACTGGTCGACTGCGACCCGGACACGTACCTCATGGACGTCGAAGCCACGCTGGCCGAGGTCACGTCCCGCACCGCCGCCGTCCTGCCGGTACACCTGTACGGCCAGCTCGCGCCGGTCGAGCGACTCCATGACGCGTTGGTCGGGTCCGGCGTGCGGATCGTCGAGGACGCCGCCCAGTGCCAGGGCGCGACGCGACACGGTGCGGCGGCGGGTGTTGGCGGTATCGCCGCGACGAGCTTCTATCCGGGGAAGAACCTCGGCGCCTACGGCGACGCGGGCGCGGTCGTGACCGCCGACGCCGAGCTGGCCGACGTGGTGCGCAAGCTGTCCAACCACGGTGGCGTACGCAAGTACGAGCACGAGGTGGTGGGATTCAACAGCCGGCTCGATGGTCTGCAGGCGGTGGTGCTGCGGGCGAAGCTGGACCGGCTCGCTGCCTGGAACGCCGCCCGCCGGGCCGCCGCGGCGCGCTATGACGAGCTTCTCGACGGATTGGACGTCGTGCGGCCGGTGACGCTGGACGGCAACGAGCACGTGTGGCATTTGTACGTGGTGCGGATTCCGGGGGAGCCGGCGCGCCGCGACCGCGTACTGGCGCGGTTGAACGCGGCCGGGATCGGGGCGGGTATCCACTACCCGGTGCCGGTGCATCTGACCGCCGCATTCGCGCATCTCGGGTACGGAGCCGGATCCTTCCCGCACGCCGAGGCCGCTGCGGCGCAGATCCTGTCGCTGCCGCTGTACCCGCAGATCACGCCCGCACAGCAGGAGGCTGTCGTGCGGGAGTTGGCCATCGCGCTCGCGGAGCCGTCGTCGAAGCTCTCGGGTCGTGGGTGAACGGACGTTGATCCAGGGACGCGTGAACGGCCACGGCTCGGCGGTTATCGCCGAGCCGAAGGTCGGCGCTTTCCGCACCGTGTACCCGGCCGGTTCCCGGCAGGCGGCCGTGATGCTGCAGGTCTTCATCGTGGCCGCCTTCGCGTTCCCGTCCGACACGGTCATCCGGGTCATCGGCGCGCAGGGGTACGTGGCGAGCCTGGTGTCGATTTTGCTGTTCCTGGCCTGGGTGCTGACCGCGATCTTCGGGTTCCACGATCCGTTACACACCCGGCACCCGGTACGCGGGGCGCTCGGCATGTTGTGGCTGTCCTCGCTGCTGTCGTACGCCGCGATGCCGTTCTTCGGGCCGACCGACGCCGAGCGGCTCAGCGCGGAGCGTTGGATGATGCTGCTGGCCGGCATGTCCGGGGTGATCCTGGTGGCCGCCGAGCACCTGCGGGCCCCCCGCGACATCATGCGGGTCATCCGGACCCTGGTGTGGGGCTCGACGTTCACCGGCCTGACGGCGATGATGCAGTTCTTCCTGCACTGGGATGTCAAGCCGCTGTTGCGGGTGGTGCTGGTCGGGTTCACGACGAACTTCGCCATCAGCGGGTTCCAGGCCCGTGAGGCACTCACCCGGGTGTCGGGCACCTCGACCAACCCGATCGAGTTGGGCGTCATCGCGGCGATGACTCTCCCGTTGGCCATCTGGCTCGGCTTCTTCGACACCGCCCGGTCACGGCTCAAGCGGTGGCTGCCGGTGCCCGTCATCGCGATGTGCGTGCCGATGTCGGTCTCGCGCTCGGCGGTCATCGGCCTGTGCGTCTCCCTCGGGCTCTTCCTCGTCATGCTGCCGGCGGTGCAGCGGGCCTGGCTGCTGATGTTCGTGCCGGTCGGGCTGGTCGT
>JAOPWA010000409.1 GCA_025965915.1 Dactylosporangium sp.
GGGGCTCATCGCCGACGGTATGCCGTACCGCTGGGACGACAACTACGGTGCCCGACTCGGGGTGATGCCCCGCAACGGAAGCGGTCGGGTCCAGTGGTTCGACATCGAGCCCTGCTACGTCTTCCACGTCGGCAACGCGTACGAAGACGCGACCGGCACGATCGTGCTCGACGCGGTGCGCTACGACCCGGCCGCGTTCACATCCATCTGGTCACGGGTCGGTGGGCGGCCGGATCCCGCCCGCGCGGCCGGGGCCGCGCAGTTGCACCGCTGGTGGCTCGATCCGGCGACCGGCACCAGACGGGAGGACCGGCTCGACGATCGGGACGTGGAGTTCCCGACGCACCATGACGGCCGGACCGGGCGGCGTGGTCATTACTTGTACACGGTGGGCGAGCACGCGATCGTCAAGTACGACACCTGTACCGGGAGCGTGGACGTGCGCGAGCTGGGCGCGGAGCGGCACCCCGGTGAGGCCGTGTTCGTACCGGCCGACGAGGCGCGGGGCGAGGACGACGGCTGGCTGCTCAGCATCGTCACTGATCCGGGCGGGTCAGAGCTTCTTGTACTGGACGCTGCGGAGCTTGTTCCGGTCGCCTCGGTGCAACTGCCGCGACGGGTGCCGGCCGGGTTCCACGGCTCCTGGATCACCGACCAGGGGTAAAGCTCCTACCTCGGGCACCCGACGGCCGACTTTTACCAAACTCGAAGGTTGGATAGGTTCTCGGACGTAACAACCGCGTTGATAGTGGACCGGTGGTCGATTCCACGGACGCGGCAACCCGCGAAGCTCACCGGGCCGGCATCGGCACGCACGACCTCGGCATCCGCTGATGGCCAGGACGCGCGGCCTCGCGCGGCACCCGGGCCTGGTCGTCGTGGTCCTACTCGTGGTCATGGCCGCGATCGCCTGGGTACCCGAAACCCGGTTAGCTGAGAAGGTAGCTACCGGGCTGCGGGCGGGCATCGCTCTCGCACCTGGCGGTGCGTCCGACGCAACGGCGGCGGCCCGATCCTGCCCGGCCGGCACCACCCAGGCGGTATCCGTACCCGATCCGACCTCACCACAGGGCCACCGGCAGATCGTCGTCCACCGCCCACCGGGTCCCGACCAGGCCGACATTCCGGTGCTGTACCTGCTGCACGGTTACCCCGGCGACCCGCAGTCGCTCATCGACGGCGTGAGCGGCCTGCTCGACGCGCAGATGTGCCGCACCGGTCGCCCCTTCGTCGTCGCCGCACCGGACGGCGAAGCCGACGGCCTGGACACCGAGTGGGGCGACGACACGGCCGGACGCTTCGACGTGGAGTCTTTCGTCACCGAAGCCACGATCGATGCCACCGAGGGTGCTCACCGGCGCAGCCGGACGCTGCGCGCCATCGGCGGTTTCTCCATGGGCGGGTACGGCGCCGCCGCGCTGGCCCTGCGCCACCCGCAGCTGTACTCGCAGGTCGCCTCGTTCGGCGGCTACTACCGCCTCGACGATCCGGCCGGGGTCTTCGCCGGCGACGGCGCTGACTATGCGCCAGACCGCCTCGTCGGCGCGGCGACGGCCGGGCAGCTGAGGTTCTTCCTGGTCGAGGGTGCGCAGGAGGACACCGCGCTGCAGGTCGGTTCGATCCGGGGCGAAGCTGAGCGCTTCGCAGCGATCCTGCGCCGCAACGACGTCCCCGTGGGGATCGCCCACCCGCCCGGCGGACACGGCGCCGACGGCTGGTACCCCGCCCTCGGCGACTGTGCCGACTTCCTCACGGCGGGCTGGACCGGTCGCGGATGACCTGACCGGTGCTGTTGTGGGCCACCGGCGCGTTGCCCACTGCCTCACGTCACCGGATGGATTTGGCCATCGCGGCCGTCGAAGAACTCGATCGCGTACCGGCCAGCCAGGTCGTCAACGAGTCGCCTGGCCAGGCGCTGGCCTTGCTCGTAGAAGTCATCCTCGGCACCGGGGTCGGGAAAGCCGGAGTTGGCCGGGTCGCTGCGGTTGAGGGTGCCGTCGAAGGCGTCGGCCCAGCGCAAGAGTTCTTCGGCCAGCACGGGGGAGATCGGTAACGTCGTCGGATCGACGTTGGCCGTCCCGCTGGAATCGCGTTGCCACAGCGGGAAGGACTCGTACTCGGCCATGACCTTGATGACGGGCTTGTCAGTGTCCAACTGGGTTCGCCCCCACGATGAAGCCGTTGTCGCCGACCGACACGGCGATCTTGTATACGTTCCCCTCGAAGACCACTTCGTAGACGGGCCGCGTCCGTTGCATGCTAACGACGTTGCCAGTGGTCACTGCGGAGAATACCAGCTTCGCGATCTTGTCTTCGGGCACGCCCATGTTCGCAAAGTCCTGTGCGTGTCGGCCCTTGATGTGTTCGAGCCCGGCCCGGCTGTTGCCGTTCTCCAAGAACACAATCTTGCCGGCCTCGTTCTTGCCGATCTCGACGATGTCATCCGGGTTGTGTTTGATGCCCTGACGTGCGAGCTCGTCCAGCAACTCCTGCCGACTCGGGCCGCCGGGCAGGCGCCCGCGTGGACTGTCGCCACTGTGGCGGAGCCTGTTGAGGATCTTCTTGAACTCTTCGATGAGTTCGCCGAGACGGCGAACGATCGGTGTCAGCCGTCGCAGGCTGGCGAGCAGGCCTTTGAGCCACCGGGCGATCTTGGCGGCCCAGGAGGCGACGAGAGTGGAGACCTGCTCGACAACGAGAGGCGTGGCGAAGCCGAGGGAAAAGGCTTCTTCGGCGGCGTACGTGATGAGCCGGGATACGCAGGTTGCGATCGCGTCGCGCACCAGGATGCGCACGGCAGCGATCAGCGCGCCGGCGCCTTCGGTGATGGCGGCCATGGTCTCGGCGGCCTTCGCCAGCCCGGTGACCGCGTCCTGTTGCTGTTTCGACCAGGCCCGGTACGCCGGACCAGCTGCACCACCCCAGTCGGTGACGTCCCAGCGGACCGCCTGGTCGAGGTCGGCAGCTTGCTCGTGCAGGGAGGCGGCGACGTTGCGCCAGGTCTGGGCGTGCCCGGCGATCTGCCCCGGATCACCGGCTAACCAGTCGAGGGCTTCAGTGAGTGGTTTGACGTGTTCGATGATCCAGGCGACGCCGTACTGCAGCAGCACCCCGACCGGGTCGGATACGAACGCGAGCGCGTCCAGGCCAGCGCCGACCACGCCGAGGCTGCCGTCGATCCAGTTGCCGCTGCGCACACCCTGGGCGATCAGCTCGATATCTTCAGCGATCCAGACCCCGGACCAGGCGTCCGTCGGGCCGTCCAGCCGGCCGGCAACCAGCGGGTTGACCGTCACAGCGCGTCCCGGACCCGGTCGTGGGCGGTCTTGCTGTGCTCGTCGGCCGCTTGGTAGCCCGCCGCCGCGGTCCGCAGGCGCTGGCCGGTGTCGTGCAGCGAATGGGACGCCGCGTCGATGCCGTCGACCACCAAGCTCTGCAGGCCGTCAAGCAGGACCGGCATCATCGTGCACAGCTTCCCGTACGCCCCCGCACCG
>JAOPWA010000446.1 GCA_025965915.1 Dactylosporangium sp.
TCGACCAGATGACCGACACCATCGTCGACATCGTGCGCGCCCGCTTCGACGGCGACGACCAGCCTGGCTACGTCGTAACGCGGTTCAAGCCAACGCTCGCCGTCCGCGACTCAAGCCCCGCCCGCACCCGCTAGTCGTCTTGCGGAATCGTCATGGCGACGGTTCGAAAGTGAGCTGGTCGCTGCGCCGTGGCATCAGCAGCAGGGCGCCCACGCCGAGCACCGCGAGCACGACCAGCGCGAGGAAGACGTTGTGCGTCGCGTCGTACAACGAGCTTCGGATGTACTCGGCCACCGCCGGTTGCTCGGACCGGCTGTGCCCACCCAGCACGAGACTGGTGGCATCCCCGTTGCGGGGCAACCGCCCGGCTACCCCGGCAGGCGGGCTGGCGAAGCGGGCGGCCAGGGTGGCGTTGGCGATCGCGCCGAAGACCGCAGCACCGACGGCGCTGCCGAGCGAGCGGCTGAACATGTTGGCGCCGGTGACCACGCCCCGGCGGTCCCAGCCGACCACCGACTGCACGGCAACCAACATCGGGCTGGCGGAAAGACCGAGCCCGACGCCGAGCACGAAGGCCGCGCCCGCGGCGGACCACACCGAGGAGTCCTTCGCCAGCAGCGCGGTCAGCACCGCGCCGCCGACGACGAACACGCTGCCGATCAGCGCGGTGTCACGGAACCCGATCCGCAGGTACACGCGCCCGGCCTGGCTGGCTGCGATCGGCCAGCCGACGGTGAGCGCGGCCAGGGCGAACCCGGCCACCAGCGCGCTCGTGCCGAGTACGCCCTCGGCATAGGTCGGCAGGTAGGAGCTCAGTCCGATGGTGAGGGCGCCGATCCCCAGCGAGGCAAGGTTGCCGCCGGCGAGGATGCGGCGACTGAACACCCACAGCGGCAGCACGGGTTCGGCGGCGCGGCGTTCCACGACGACGAACGCGACGAGCAGGGCGATGCCGCCGGCGAAGATGGCCAAGCTGCGGGTCGAGGCCCAGGGCCAGGCCACGCCCCCTTCCAGCAGCCCGAGGATGATCAGCGAGAACCCGCCGGTGAGCACGGCTGCGCCGGCGTAGTCGACCCGGTGCCTACGGCGGGTCACCCGTTCGGAGAAGCGGCGGGCCAGCACCCACGCCGCGACCGCCCCGAGCGGCAGGTTGACGAAGAAGATCCACCGCCACGACAGGTACTCGGAGAACACCCCGCCGAGAGTGGGGCCGAGCACCGCGGCGATTCCCCAGACACTTGCCAGGTATCCCTGCACCCGGGCGCGCTCTTCGACGGTGTACAGGTCGCCGACCATGGTCATGCTCATGGGCTGGACGGCGCCGGCGCCGATGCCCTGGACGGCGCGCGCGATGATCAGCGCGGGCATGCTCCAGGCGACGCCGCACAGGACCGACCCCAGCAGGAACAGCGCGATACCGAAGAACATCACAGGCTTGCGACCCAGCGAGTCGGCGAACTTGCCGTAGACCGGCACGGTGACGGCCTGGGTGAGAAGGTAGATCGAGAACAGCCACGGGAACTGGGAGAAGCCACCCAGGTCGCGCACGATGGACGGCACCGCGGTGGCGATGATCGTGGAGTCCAGGGCAACCAGACCGGTGCTGAGCATGATCGCGGCGAGCACCGGGCCGCGCGCCGATCGGAAGCCGACGCCGGTCACGGTCTGGGTGCCGGCTGCCGGTGTCTTCTGGGCGCCGGCTGCCGATGTCCTCGCCATGCAGACCTCTCCTCCGCTGGACGGTGAACCGCTGACATCAACTGCTTTGCAAGGCTAAGCATTGCTGGTACGAGATCTCGAGGCGCGGGTCACCCGGGCCGGTATCCGCAACATCACAACTCACGACCCCGGGAGTGGCGCCCGGGAGTGACGTCCGGGAGTGACGTCCGGGAGTCCTGCCTTTGCGGAACGCGGCCCTAACGGCGCGGATCGACGTGCACCTTCGGCCGCGGGCCGGCCGGCCGTCGCCCGGCCAGCACGCCGGCCACCTCGTCCAGGCCGACCGTGGCGGCCACCAGCGGCTCCGGGTCGACCGCACCGGAGGCGTACAGCTCGATCGTGGCCCCCATCGCTGGTGACGCGCTGAGGATCCCGACCGCGGTGACGTCCCGCAGGACCAGGTCACGGGTGTCGATGAGGCTGGGCTTGCCGGCCAGGCCGATGTATACCGCCCGGCCGCCGGGCTCCACGAGGTCCAGCGCCGCGGCCGGAACCTCGGCGGCGTTCGTGGCGTCGATGACCGCGTCGTAGGGCAACGCGGGCAGCGTCGCGGGCGTCCAGGCCCCGGTGACGCCGAGTTCGCGGGCCAACTGCAGGGACTGCTCCCCTTGGCCCACCACGTGCACCTCGGCCCGGCGTGCCAGCGCGAACCGGGCTGCCAGGAGGCCGATCGTGCCCGGACCCCAGATCAGTACCCGGCGTCCGGGACCGGCGTCGGCGGCCTCGACAGCGCGCAGCGCGTTGCCGCCCGGCTCGACCATGGCGCCGGCCGTGCGGCTGACCGCGTCGGGCAGGGCGTGCAGGGCGGTGGCCGGTACGGCCAGTTGCTCCGCGAGCGCGCCGGGCCAGCCACCCCGGATACCGACCTCGTAGCGGTCCCCACACACGTGCTGCCGCCCGCTCCGGCAGCGGTGGCAGTGTCCGCAGCCGAGCATCGTGTCGCCGGTGACCCGCCGGCCGAGCCAGCCCGGATCGACGCCGTCCCCGGTCGCGGACACCACGCCGCACCACTCGTGACCGAGCCGGAGAGGGTACGACGCGTGGCCCTGGCGCAGGTAGGCCATCTCGCCGGTGAAGAACTCCAGGTCCGTGCCGCAGACGCCGACCCGCTCGACGTCCACCACGACCTCACCGGGGCCGGCGGCGGGAGGCTCGACCTCCTCCACCGCGGCGGTGCCCGGCGCCGAAACGACGAATGCCCGCATCCCTACCCGCGCCAGGGCGGTGTCGCGGTGTCGCCGTTCCACCGGGGCGTGGGCAGACCTGCGGTGCCGACGTCGGCGAGGAAGAGCCGGCCCGAGTCGGGGTAGGCGTCGAGGTCGGCCTCGCTCAACCCGTCCCGCGCTGTGGTGATGAGTAGCCGGTCGCGCTCCGCACCGACGAAGGCGACGCTGGATGTGTGCGGCGCCGGCACCGCTACGGTCGCGAGAAGCTCACCCCTCGGTGTGTAGCGGCGCACCTCCGCGCACCCCCAGATCGCGATCCAGAGGTTGCCCTCGACATCGACGCACAGACCGTCGGGAGTGCCGTCCGTGATCGAAAGCAGCTCACGCCACTCGCCGACGTCGCCGGTCGCGGGGTCGTAGGCTGCCGCCCGCACGATGCCGGGCACGCTGTCGACGTGGTACACCGTGCGGCCATCCGGCGACCAGTCCAGGCCGTTGGACAGCGTCACCCGGTCGGCGAGCACACTCACCGAGCCATCGGACTCCAGCCGGTAGAGCCGCTCGTCGTGGCGCCGGTCGTCGAGGGAGAGGCTGCCGACGAGGAACCGGCCGGCCGGGTCGCAGGCCCCGTCGTTGAGGCGGCTGTCGACGGTGTCGGGTAGCAGGCGCGGACCGAGGTCGAGCCGGCCATCGGGGGCGATGGTGGCCAGCCCGTCCCGGGCGGCCACGAGTAGCCCACCGTCGGTCGCGGGTACTACCGCGCCGACGGTGCCGGGCAGGGCGTGGCGCCGCACCGGCTCGACGCTGTCCGCCCGCAGCTCGCCCTCGAGGACGAGCCCCTTCTGGACGTCAACCCACAGCACGCGCCGGGTCGGCTCGTCCCACACCGGGCCCTCGCCGAGGACGTACGCCTCGCGGCTGGCGACCTGCGCCCGGTAGGTCTTCACGACCGCACCGCGGTCGTCTTCCCCGCTCGCTCGTTCCCCGGTAGCCTGCGACACATTCCGCATGTTAAGGCACTGTTTCATATTGTGGAAAGGCAGGCGAGATGGCGGGGCTGCGCAGCGCACAGTGGTATGCCGGCGACGATCGCAACGCCTACATCCACCGGGCCTGGATGCGCCGCGGCCTGCCGGACTCGGCATTCACCGGCCGCCCCCACATCGCCATCGCCAACACCGCCTCCGACTTCACCCCGTGCAACGCCCACCTCGACGAGGTCGCGACGAGCGTCAAGCAGGGCGTCTACGAGGCCGGCGGCATCCCGCTGAACCTGCCGGTCATGTCGTTGGGCGAGACCCTGGTCCGCCCGACCGCGATGCTGTGGCGCAACCTCGCCGCCATGGCCATCGAGGAGATGCTGCGCGCCAACCCGGTCGACGGGGTCGTCCTGCTCGGCGGCTGCGACAAGACCATCCCGGCGCTGCTGATGGCGGCGGCCTCGGTCGACATCCCCGCCGTCGTCGTGCCCGGCGGCCCCATGTTGACGGGCCACTTCCGCGGCGCCCCGCTCGGCTGCGGCACCGACGTGTGGCGTCTGAGCGAGGAGGTACGCGCCGGCACCCTGTCGGAGGAACTGGTCCTGCAATCCGAATCGTCGATGATCCGCAGCCGTGGGCACTGCAACACCATGGGTACCGCGTCCACGATGGCCTGCCTCGCCGAGGCGTTGGGGATGACGATCCCCGGCATCGCCGGCACGCCCGCCCCCGACAGCAGACTGCTGGAGCGTTCGCACGCGACCGGCCGGCTCGCCGTCGACCTCGTACGCGAAGGCCGCCGGCCGAGCACCGTCCTCACCCGCGCGTCGTTCCTCAACGCCATCGTCGCGCTCGCCGCGATCGGCGGATCGACCAACGGCGTCGTCCACCTGCTCGCCATCGCCGGCCGCCTCGGCGTCGACCTGTCTCTCGACGACTTCGACCGGGTCGGCGCGAAGGTCCCGCTGCTCGTAGACCTGCAGCCGGCCGGGCGTCACCTCATGGAGGACCTCCACCGGGCCGGCGGCCTGCTGGCGGTGCTCCGGGAGGTACGCGATCTGCTCGACCCGCAGGCGCTGACGGTCACCGGCACTCCGCTCGTCGAGCACCTGGACGACGCCCGGATCTGGGACGACACCGTCATCCGCCCACGCGAGAACCCGCTGCTCGACAGCGCCGGAATCGCGGTCCTTCGCGGCAACCTCGCCCCGGACGGCGCCGTGATCAAGCCGGCCGCCGCGTCCCCGGAACTGCTGCGCCACCGCGGTCGCGCAGTGGTGTTCGACAGCATCGAAGACCTGCACGCCCGGCTCGACGACCCGGCTCTCGACGTCGACGAGACCTCGGTACTGGTCCTGCGCGGCTGCGGTCCCAAGGGCTACCCCGGCATGCCGGAGGTCGCCAACATGCCGCTGCCCGAGAAGCTACTCGCCAAGGGCGTCCGCGACATGGTGCGCATCAGCGACGCGCGGATGAGCGGCACCGCGTACGGCACGGTCGTCCTGCACGTGGCCCCCGAGGCGGCGGCCGGCGGAACGCTCGGGCTGGTACGCACCGGAGACCCGATCGTCCTCGACGTGCCGGGGCGCCGGCTGAGCCTCGACGTCACCCACGAGGAACTCCAGCTCCGGCAGAGCTCGCAGCAGGCGGCCGCCGCGTACGCCGCGCCGACGCGCGGGTGGGAGCGGCTCTACGTCGAGCACGTCATGCAGGCCGACCGGGGTGCCGACCTGGACTTCCTGGTCGGATCGAGCGGGGACCGGATCAGCCGCGAGTCGCACTGACCCAGTCGTCGGACCGGCTCACCACGGTCACTGCTGCGCTCGCGTCGTCGACCACCGCGATGACCCGTCCCGCCGGTCCGTCGACCGTCACCTTCCACACCGGGCGGTCGGCCCGGTCATCGGATTCGATCTGCAGCACCCTCCCACCGGGCACCGCGGCCTGCGCCAAACGCCGCGCCTCAGCCACATTCACGCCCGTAATCGTCGACGACGTCGACGCCGCCGAGGCGACCGCCGACCAGTCGCCACGGGCGGGCGGGGCGGCCGAGGCCACCGAGATGCCCCCCAAGGCCAATATGGCCACAGCGGTCACGCCGATACCGATACCAGAAGTCTTTCGCATGCCTGCCTGCCTCCCCTGACTGCGTTGCGCTCAGGGGACGAGCCTGCGTCCTGGGCGGCTAGCGAGGCGCTGTGCCCGAGTTAACGACCGGATAAGGACCGGCGGGCCACGCTCGCCCAGGGCTCGCAAGGAAAAGCCGCCGTGAGGCCGTCTACGGCCAGCCGCACGCGGGTTCCGGGCTGCGGCGTACGGTTTCCCATCACGCGGGCAACGATGTCGGGGCCGCCCGGCTCGAGGTGGAGTTGCACGGTGGCGTCGTGGCCGAAGTAGCTGACTTCCCCGACCCGCGCGGTTACTCCGTCGGCGCCGTGTTCGGCCAGGAGTTGGATCTGTTCGGGCCGGATGAGAAGTTGCGCGGGTCCTTGGACGGATCCAGGTGCGACGGTGAGGGTTCCCAGCGCGCAGTCCGCGCTCTGCCCCCGCACGGTGGCCGGGATGAGCACGGCAGCGCCGACGAAGGTGGCGACCGCCGGATCGGCGGGTTTGGTGTAGACGGTGTCGGGTGCGCCCACCTGGATCATCCGGCCGTCGCGCATGACGGCGACCTGGTCGGCCAGGGAGAGGGCTTCGTCCTGGTCGTGGGTAACCAGCACGGCGGTGGCGTGCGCGGCGCGGAGTGCCTGCGCCACAGCCTGTGCGGTGCTCAGGCGAAGCGCGGCATCGAGGGATGAGAACGGCTCGTCGAGCAGGACGATGGAGGGTTTCGGGGCCAGGGCGCGGGCCAGGGCGACGCGTTGCTGTTGGCCGCCGGACAATTCGTGCGGGTACCGCGTGGCGAGCCGGCGTTCGAGTTCGACCAGGTCGAGAAGGTCGTCGAGGCGCTGCCGGGACCGGCGGGCGGCACGTGAAAGACCGAAGGTGATGTTCGCGGCGATGTCGAGGTGCGGAAAGAGCGCCCCCTCCTGCGGCACGTATCCGACCCCACGCCGCTGCGGTCGGATGCTCACGCCCGCGCCGGACACCTGCTGGTCGCCGAAGGCGATGGTGCCGGCGTCCGGTGTGGTGAAACCGGCGATGAGCCGCAGCAGGGTCGTCTTCCCGCAGCCGGACGGGCCCAGCACGGCCGTGAGGCTCTCCGCGGGGACGTCGAGGTCGACGCCGGAGAGTGCGCGAACCGGGCCGAAGCTCTTGGTGACCTGGCGGATGGTCAGTGCGGTCATGACGTGGTCCTCGTGCGTCGGGTGAGCAGATAGGTGGCCGGTGCGGAGATGACCACCATGAGTGCGGCATACGGGGCGGCGGCGCCGTAGTCGACGTCGCGGGTGTGGTTCCAGAACTCGGTGGCCAGGGTCCGGGTACCGGTGGGTGCCAGCAGCAGCGTGGCGGTGAGCTCGGTGACGACGGCGAGGAAGACCAGCGCGGCGCCCGCGCCGACGCCCGGGGCGATGAGCGGAAGGATCACCCGCCGCAACGTCGACAGGCCCCGGGTGCCCAGCGCGCGCGCGACGTCCTCGAGCACCGGTGGCGCCTGGGCTATCGCCGCCCGCGTGCTCACCATCGCCCGGGGCAGGAACAGGATCGCGTACCCGGCAAGCAGGAGTCCGGTCGTCTGGTAGGCCGGCTGGACAAACCGGATCGATACCGTGATCAGCGCCAGCGCGACGACGATGCCCGGCAGGGCGTTGGCCACGTAGGTGCTGCGCTCCAACAGCGTGCCCACGCGGCCACGGTGGCGGACGGACAGCCAGGCGACCGGCAGCGCGAGCACCGTGGTCAGCAGCGCCGCCATCAGCGCCAAGCCGATGGAACTGGCCGCGGTCGCCGCGAGAGACCCGATCGGAAACGCGGTCGACGCGCCGGCAACCAACCAGTACGCCAGGCTGCCCAGCGGCACGCCGAGCGCGAGCACCACCACGCCGAACACCGCCACGAGGACAGGCGCGGTCAGCCGCCCGAGCGGCACCGGCTCCGCGGCACGCGCCGCGCCGCGCCCCACCCGCGCGTACCGGCGCCGTCCGCGCAGCCGCAACTCGGCCGTCAGCAGGACCGCACAGCACACGAC
>JAOPWA010000467.1 GCA_025965915.1 Dactylosporangium sp.
GCCATACGCAGTACCCCGGTAGCCGCACGGTAAAGATCGTCGGTGGTGATCTGGAACAGCTCGTCGCGCGGGTAGGTCTCCAGGATCTCCAGCAGATCCTTGCCGGAGTGGCTGCGCGGGGACAGGCCGGAGCGTTGGATCACCTCGTTGACCTTGCGCTTGACCACGGGCAGGTCGCGCACGCTCGTGCGGTAGGCCGTCGAGGAGAACAGGCCGAGGAAGCGGCGCTCGCCCACGACGTTGCCGTCGTGGTCGAACATCTTGAAGCCGACGTAGTCGAGGTAGGCCGACCGGTGCACGGTGGCCCGCGAGTTGGCCTTGGTGATGATCAGCAGCCGCTTCTCGAGCGCCTTGGCGAACGCCTCGGGGGTCATGGACGACAACATCCGCGGTGTGGTCCGGTCGGCGCGCAGAATGCCCAGGCCGGTGCCGAGGACGGCCTCCAGCAGCCGCTCGCCATCGGCTCCGCGGACGAGCCGGTACTCCCGGTAGCCCAGGAACGTGAAGTGGTCGTCGACGAGCCAGCGCAGCAGCTCCACCGAGTCGGTGATGTCCTTGTCGGGCACCGGCAGCTGGGCGCCGACCAACTCGTCGGCGAGCGCCAACGCCTGTACCCGCAGCTTGGGCCAGTCCTCGACCGCTTCGCGCACGTCGGTCAGCACGCTACTCAGGTCGTTGGTGACCTGCTCGAGGAGCTTCTCGTCTCGGATGCGGTCGACCTCGATGCGCATCCAGCTCTCCACGATGTCGCCGGGGTCGGCGTCCGCGGGCTCCACGCCGGTGCGGATCTCGCCCAGCGCGCCGAGGGGCTCGCGCCGGACCACGACGAGCGGGTGGGCCAGCAGGTGGACGTCGAGCTCCCAGGCCGACAGCGCGGCGGTCACGGAGTCGACCAGGAAGGGCATGTCATCGGTGACGATCTCGATAGCCGTGTGCTCGGCCGTCGCGGTCACCGGGGTGACCCTCAGCTTCAACTGCCCGCCCAGCCGCTGACCGGCGAGCTGGCAGTGTGACACGGTCGCGGCGACCAGGTCCGGCGCCGCCCTCCCGACCAGCTCCTCGTCGGAGACCAACCGCCAGTACTGCCCCACCAGCTTGGCCATCACCTGGTCGCCACTCGTGGCGGCGGCCAGCCTCATCGCTTCGGTGACCAGCCGCTCCGCGTTGGGCAAGGGGTGCTCGAGTTCGGCGTCATCGGCGAGTCCGCCGTCCAGCCGGTGCACCGGCGCGGCCTTCTGGACTCTGCCGGCGCGGGTCCGATCACCGTCGGGTCTGGGCCAGCCGTTGGTCGGGTCCGGGGCCACGTCGATGCCTCCCGCACCTGACGGCTGACCCTCCAGAGTCGCTGTGTCCTGTCCTGTCTGGGCCGCCGTGGCCCCCGAATCAGACAGGTTATCGACACCCGCCGCAGTGTCGCGGTCCATGCGTGCACTCCCCTCGCCCCCACCACGCTGTGGGGAAACGTCTGTCTCCAAGACTAGGGCGTACTTCTGCCCTACCCGATTCACCTAACCGGGATCCCACCATCAGGGCGGCCGGGTATGGCCGATCGGGCAATGAACTGGTATCGAAAAGGGGACATGACCCCCGTATGACCGAAAAGTCCCTATGCGAGCGCGACCTATCGTGGCGGAGAATGGCCCGATCGAGGCCCCCGTACGCCTTTAGTCGGGGATCGGTTCACTGGGGAAGGAAACGAGATGCCACGACCTGGCGGGCGCGACCCGAGGCGCTGGACCGCGGGCCTGATCGGCCTCACGCTGCTGGCCGGCGGCCTGAGCGCCTGCTCGTCGACGCCGCCCGACGGCGCGCTGGGTAAGTTCGCACAAGGCCTCACGAACGGCGATTTCGGCAGCCTGAGCGTGCTCACCACGGCGGGGCAGCAGGTCACGAAGGACATGCTCACCAAGCTCGAAGGTGACCTCGTCGGCAAAAAGCCGACCATCAAGGTCGACAAGCCGTCCGTCAAGGGCGACTCCGCGACCGCCACGCTCAGCTACTCCTGGCCGGTCGGTAACGGCGTGACCTGGTCTTACAAGAGCATCGTGCAGGCCAAGAAGGCCAAGGACGACAAGTGGCAGGTCTACTTCGACGCCGCCACGCTGCACCCCGACCTCACCGCGACCGACAAGATCGCCATCAAGCACACGGCCGCCGACCGGGGCAACCTCCTGGACGGTTCGGGCGCACCGATGACCACCAAACAAAAGATCATCACGGTACGCGTACAGCCCAAGGAAGTTACCGACGTCGCCGGTACGGTGAAGATCCTCGACGCCGCCCTCAAATCGATCAAGGGCGACATCGGCGACACCGATCTCAGTACGCTGGAAGCGGAGATCAAGGCGGGCGGAACCGCGCCGATCGACGTCATCTCACTGCGCGAGCCGGTCTACAACAAGATCCGCAGCACGATCCACTCCCTGGGCGGGCTGTACTTCGGCGAGAGCTTCCGCACACTGGCGCCTACGCCCACGTTCGCGAAGGCCCTCCTCGGCCGCGTCGGTGACGTGACCAAAGAGGTCATGGACAAGAACCCGGGCAAGTACCAGATCGGTGATCAGGTCGGCCTCGGCGGTCTGCAACAGCAGTACGACGACCTGCTCGGCGGTTCGCCGGGCGTCTCGGTCGTGATCCCGGCCAAGGACGCCAGCACCGCCGACAAGGTGCTCTTCAGCTCCGACCCGAAGCCGGGCGGGGCCGTCAAGACCACCCTCGACCCGAAGGTACAGAACGCGGCGGACGCCTCCCTCGCCGGCCAGCAGACCCGGTCGGCCCTGGTCGCGGTGAAGGTCAGTGACGGGTCGATCCTGGCGGTCGCCAACGGCCCGAACGGCGGGGACCTCAACCTGGCCCTCACGGCGCAGGTGCCACCCGGCTCCACGTTCAAGACCATCACGGCCCTCGGCGTACTCGACAACGGCTCGGCCAACACCAGCACCGTCGTACCGTGCCCGAAGGAGTTCACCGCGCAGGGCGGCACACCGATCCACAACGCACACGATTTCGTGCTGGGCGACAACACGCCGCTGCACGTCGACTTCGCCCAGTCGTGCAACACCGCGTTCGCGCAACTGGGAGCGAAACTCGGCCCCGACGGTCTGGCCGCCACCGCGAAGACGGTCGGCATCGGCGTCCCATGGGACATCGGCACGGCAGCGTACAGCGGCACGGTAGCCACCGGCGCCGACTCCGCCGAGCAGGCCGCAGCGGCCTTCGGGCAGGGCAAGACGCAGGTGTCACCGGTGGCGCTGGCCAGCGCGGCGGCAGCGGTCGCCCGCGGCCAGTGGCAGCAGCCGAAGTTGGTCACCGACCCGGCGCCGGCACATCCGGCTCAGGCAGGCCCGCAACTCAAACCCGACGCAGTAGCGGCGCTGAAGCAGATGATGCGCGAGGTCGTCACCGACGGGACGGCGAAGTCGATCAACAACACGCCCGGGGAGCCCATCTACGGCAAGACCGGCACCGCCGAGTACGACAACAAGGACCCGAACAAGACGCACTCGTGGTTCATGGGCTTCCGCGGTGATGTGGCGTTCGCTGTGTTCGTCGAGGACGGTGGCCTCAGCAGCGACGCGGCCGTACCGATCGCCGGCAGGTTCTTCGCGGCGCTGCGCTGAGCCCTTCCCCTCCGATCTTGGACAGTTGTGACCCATGACTGGCACAACTGTCCAAGATCGGCTGAATGTCAGGCGGTCTCGGCGGGCGGTGTTTTCGGCATGGCGGGCACCGCGGGCGGCTCCGCCGGAGTGCGGGCGGCGGGCACCTGTCCGCTGCCGGCCGCGCGTACCTGCTCGGCCAGCCCTGCGAAAGGACGAAGCTGGTCGACCGTGGGTGGTTTGTCGGCCTCGGGGGTGACCGGTCCGGTCGCGTCGGGTGCCCCGGTGACGACGGCTCGTGGTTCGGCTTCACGGCCGGCCCGGGCGCCCGCCGGGGCCGGTTCTTCGGCAGGCTCCTCCCCCCGCCGCCGCAGGGGTATGCCGCCGCGTCGTCGTGACAGCGCGACACGGTCGGCATCGACCATGTCGGACAGGTTGAACCGGTCGAGCATCGAGCGCTGCGGGGCCGGACCGGCCAGCGGCCGCCGGTCATCCGCCTCGTCCGGCCCGGCGCTCAGGTTAGGCTGCGCCACCCGGGCGGGGCGGTCAGGCTCGACGGCCGCCTCGGACTCGGCGTCATTCTCGGACTCGGCGTCATTCTCGGACTCGGCGTCATTCTCGGACTCGGCGTCATCCTCGAACTCGGCGTCATCCTCGAACTCGGCGTCATTCTCGGACTCGGCGTCATCCTCAAACTCGACGTCATCAGCGCCGGCATCGTCGTCGACCTGAGCGGCCGGCCGGGCCAACGCGGCCGGCGCGACCGCCGGGGGCTCAGGGGCCAACGCAACCGCCGCGGCCGGCGTGAGCGCATCCCAGTCCAGCGGCGCGACGGCTGCCGCCGGCGCCAACGCCATGACGAGCGTCTCGACGAGTTCGGCGGCGTAGACGCCGGTCGGGTCGTAGTCCGGGTCGAAGACGGTGATCTCCACGCCCAGGCAGTGTGGCGTCGCCACCAGGCCGGAGATCAGGAGCTCCAGTTCGGTGTAGGCGATTCCGCCCGGGTCGGGGGCGTCGACCGCCGGCATCACGGCCGGGTCCAGCACGTCGACGTCGATGTGCACCCAGTACCCGAGACAGTCGCTGAGCAGCCCCCGCGCCCATTGCGCCGACCGCGCCGCACCCTCGGCGCGCAGTTGCGGCACGGCCCGGAATGCGATGCCCGCCGCATGCAGGTCGTACCGGTGCTCATCGTGGGTACGGATGCCGAGGACGACGACGTCGCTGTCGTGGAAGTACGGGCGGCGGTTCTCGATGGCGGCGAGGTCGGCCTGCCCCCGCCCGGTGGCCAGTGCCAGGTCCTCGCCGGCGGCGGCGCCCACATAGGACGCGTTGCCGGGATGCCGGAAGTCGGCGTGCCCGTCGACGTAGATCAGGCCGATCCGACCGCCCAGATCGAACGAGCGCCGGTTGGCCGCCAGCGCGCTGCCGAGCAGGATCGAACAGTCGCCGCCCAGGACGACCGGAAACTCCCCCTCGTCCAGCAGTTCGCCGATCCGGTCGGCTAATCGCCGCGAGTACCAGGCGATCTCCTCGGCGTGCGCCACCCCGTCGCCGGGGCGCCAGTCACCGGGGTCGTAGCGCGGCGGCGTGACGCATCCGGCGTCACGTGCGGACAGGCGCGACACCAGGCCGTGGTCTCGAAGCGCGCCGGGCGCTTTCGCGCAGCCCGGTACGGAGGTCGCGGTCGGTGGCCGCAGCCCCAGATTGGACGGCGCGTCGAGGACGGCGATTCGCCGCATCGCGGTCCGCGTCCGGCCTAGAACAGCGCGTTCGCCAGCGCGCGGCGCGCCGCGGCGACCGCGGGATCGTCGGGACCGGCCATGGTGAACAGCGAGAGCAGGTGCCTGCGTACCCGCTCACGGTCGTCCCCGGAGGTGCGCCGCACCAGGTCGACAAGGCGGTTGTAGGCGCGGTCGGCGTGCCCACTGAGGACCTCGAAGTCGGCCGCGAGCGTCTGGGCGTCCACATCGTCCGGCCTGGCCTGCGCGGTGGCTAGCGCTGCCTGCGGGTCGGCCCCGGACACGCGGCGCAGCAGGCCGACCTGGGCAAGGCCCGCCTGCGCTGCCTCGTCGGCGGGGCTGTCGGCCAGGATCTTCTTGTATGCCTGCTCGGCGGCGTCCAGATCGCCGTTGACCAGCGCCTCGTCGGCCGAGTCGAGGCGCGGGTCTTCCGGCCGGGCCACCTCGGCGCCGCCCGCCTTCAGGACCGCGTCGATCCACTGTCGCAGCTGGGTCTCCGGTACGACACCGGTGAATGCGTCGACGGGCTGTCCGTCGACGACGGCATACACCATCGGGATGCCCTGAACCCGGAACATCTGGGCGATTCTGGGGTTGGCGTCGACGTCGACCTTGGCCAGCACCCAGGAGCCGCCACCCTCGACCGCCAGCTTCTCCAGCACCGGCGACAGTTGTTTGCAGGGGCCGCACCATTCAGCCCAGAAGTCGACCACCACGGGCGTGGTGAGCGAACGCTCGAGAACCTCGCTCTGGAAGGTCGCCTCGGTCACGTCGATGATGACCGCACCCGAGCCCGGCGCGCCACCCTGGGACACGGATCCCGGCGGGGCGGTGTCCGGTGCACTTGAACCCGACGAAGCAGGCGTCGTCGACGAACGCTGACTGGCCGCCGAACTGGCACGCAGTGCTCCGAGGTCCACCGCTCCGCGGGTGAAGATCGAGGAACTGGTCCGTGGATCGCTCATGGTCCCTAGTCTGGCACGCGGTCGTCTCGCGCGTTCACCACCGCCCGCAAGGACTCCCCCGCGGGCGGCGTCGGGTGGCCGACACTAGAAGCGGGCCGGCTCCCGATATACCCCCCATTCGCCGCGCAATGCGTCGCAGATCTCCCCGAGCGTCGCCTCCACGCGGGCCGCGTCGAGCATCGCGGGAATCATGTTCTCGTCGGTGCGTGCCACCTCCACCATGCGCGCCAGGGCGGCCTTCACGGCATCGTTGTCGCGGGATGAGCGCCGCTGTCCGAGTACCCTCCGCTGTTCGATCTCGACCTCATGTGAGATCCGCAGGATCTCGAGGTCGCGAGCGATCGTGCCGGTGTGGCAGTTGACCCCGACGATCTTCTTGTCGCCCTTCTCCAGTGCCCGCTGGTAGGCGAAGGCGCTGTCGGCGATCTCCGCCATGAACCAGCCGTCCTCGATGCCACGCAGGATGCCCGACGTGATGGTGCCGTCGGAGCCCATGTCCCGGATCCGGGCGAAGATCTTCTCGGCTTCCGCCTCGATGCGGTCGGTGAGAGCCTCGACGTACCAGGAGCCGCCTAGCGGGTCGGCGACGTTGACGACGCCGGTCTCCTCCATGAGTACCTGCTGGGTGCGCAGCGCGATCTCGGCGGCCTCGTCGGTGGGCAGTGCGAGCGTCTCGTCGAGTGCGTTGGTGTGCAGCGAGTTGGTGCCGCCGAGGACGGCCGCGAGGGCCTCCACGGCCGTGCGCACGACGTTGTTGACCGGCTGCGGAGCGGTCAGCGACACCCCTGCGGTCTGGGTGTGGAACTTCAGCCACAGCGCCTTCTCGCTGGTGGCGCCGTACACGTCGCGCAGCCAGCGGGCCCAGATCCGGCGTGCGGCGCGGAACTTGGCGATCTCCTCGAAGAAGTCGATGTGCGCGTCGAAGAAGAAGCTCAGCCCCGGCGCGAAGACGTCGACGTCCAGGCCCCGCGAGAGCCCGAGCTCGACGTACCCGAAGCCGTCGGCCAGCGTGAACGCGAGCTCCTGCGCGTCCTTCGAGCCGGCCTCGCGGATGTGGTATCCACTCACCGAAAGCGGCTTGTATTTCGGGATCTCCGCGGCGCAGTAGGCCATCAGGTCGCCGATCAGGCGCAGGTGCGGCTCGGGCGCGAAGAGCCAC
>JAOPWA010000472.1 GCA_025965915.1 Dactylosporangium sp.
CAGCTACTGGATCGCACCGGCCGCGCGGGGCCGTGGAGCGGCCACCGCGGCGCTGCGCCTACTCGTGGACTGGGCCGGCGACTCGCCGTACGTGCGGGAACTGGTGCTGTGGACCCACGAGGAGAACGCCGCGTCGCAGGCGGTGGCGGAGCGGGCCGGCTTCCGGCGCATGCCGGAGCGGGATGGTGGTCGGCGCACGCCGGAACGGGATGGCGGTCGGCGCATGCCGGAGCGCGATGGCAGTCGGGACGCGGGCGGTAGGCACTGGCCCGCGATCTGGTACGTCTACCCGCTGTCCCCATGATCACGGAAACTCGCGTCGCCGCGTCGCCGCGTCGCCGCGTCTCAGCTTGGATCGTCGAGGACGGCGAAGACGATGATGTTGTCGCGGTAAGTTTTGGACCGCTGGTCAAAGCTGCCGCCGCACGTGATGAGGCGAAGCTCTGGATGGGCGGTGGCGCCGTAGACCTTCTCGGTGGGGAAGTGAGACTTCGGCGCCTGCTCGATGTGGTAGACCACGAACCGGGCGATCGCGCCGTCCTGTCGGGTGACGAGGACGTCGTTCCCGGGCTTGAGTTCCCGCAGCCGGAAGAAGATTCCCGGGTCGCGGTAGCCGTCCACGTGCCCGAGAATCACGCTGGCGCCCACCTCGCCCGGAGTCGGGCCGAGTGAGTACCAGCCTGCCTGCATCGGCTTTGACAGGGGCGGCACCTGGATGGTCCGGTCGGGGTTGAGTGCGAGCGGCATCAACGTGGACAGCGCGTGGATGGCGGGGATCGACACCCGCACCGGTTTGGAACGGGGCAGTGCCGATTCTGTCGGGGCGGGCCGCGCCACCGGGGCGGGCCGCCCCGCCGACGTGTAGGAAGCAGTCGGCGGGACAGCCACGGTTGGCCGAGACAGGTCAGGTGTGATCGGCTTCCGTACGGGTTCACCGGTGATCGGCGCCGCGGCCAAGGCGATGAACATGCCGATCACAACGCCACGCATAAGCCGTGACGGGTGATCATCCATTCGTAACTCGACGCCGCCGGATCAGGACGAAAGCGACCGGGGCGAGGATTCCCGCAGCAGCCAGTGACATCCAGAACGGAACGCTGGGCCGGGCCGTACCGCCGCCGCCAGCGTTGGGTGCGCCGGTGGGTGCGCCGGTAGGCGGCACCGTCGGGGGGACGAAACCGGTCGGGCAGGTGTGGGTCAGGTTGAAGTGGGGGTTATTAGGCGCCCCCGTGCCCGAGATCATGGCGGTCGTGGTGGCGTCGGTGAGTGTCCAGCCGGCCGGCGTTCTGATGAACGCCTTGCTCGTACCCATCCCGTTCACGATCCCGCTGTTGGCGTCGCCGGGAATAATGATGTCGCGGGTGACCGGGCCGGTCGGTGTGCTGAAGTTGAGGTGCAACGATAGGAAGGTGCCCTGCACGTTGGGATTCGGCAGGACGAAGACCCAGACGTCCTGCCCTGGGAACGGGCCGCCGCCGAGGTTGGGGTCACATTCCTTGCTGGAGAATCCGGCCGCGGTGGTCGGTACATTTCCGGGATTGATGGATATGTTGTCGACCGCCCAAGCCGGCGTGGCGGACGCCAGCCCGACCGTGGCGACAGTGGCGAGCAGAAGGGCGCTGAAGAGGCGGGAAAACGCGATAATACGCACGACAACCACCTTTATATTTCGAAATGCGGATACGTACCTCTTACTGTTGATTGAAGCCGTCAATGGTTGACGGGATTGGCGTCCCGCCGGAACGTCGATATTTGCCACATGGTTTGGCGGGACTCGCTGAGGATGCGTTGTGCATGGATCAGAGTCGGCCAACATCCCGGCCATCTGGCCGCGCGAGGCAGGCTGCCAATGGCCCACAACCTGCACAAATCCCGCTTAGAGGAAAATAAGCCGCTCGCGGTGGAAGTACCACCGCTGGCGGAAGACAAACGCGCCATGCTGGCCCGCCTTCGACGCGCAATCCAGGAGGGAGCGACCGGGCCCCCGCGCCATGACGGTGTCTCCATTGGACGGTGATCGGCTCGGCGCGGTTCGGCTTGACCCTCCCACTGACTGCCAGGAAGGCCGGTAAGGCCCTGTCCGACGTCAGGCATCGAGGGAAGGCGGCGCGCCATAGTGAAGCGCGACCCTGGCAGTGCTGGACCTGGACCACGTCAAGAACGTCAACGACACCCACGGCCACCAGGCCGGCGACCGCCTGCTCAAGGAGGCCGCCGTCGGCGCGTAGGGTCGCCCCGACCCGCACTGCGCTACGCGACCGCCAGTGATGCGTCAGGTTCTACGGCCGGCAGCGTCCCGACACCCTCGGCGGCCGGACCACACCGTCAGCTGGCATCGTCGATACCGTGGTTGTTGCGCCAGTGGCCACCGGAGGGCGCGGTGTCGAAGTGGGCGGCCTCGATCGCGTTGCCTTCCAGGTCGTTGTCCTCGACCCACCCTGACACGCAGGTGCCGCTGGTGGTGATCCATAGACCGTCGGTCTGGGTCTTGCGACGCTGGCTGTCCCAGATCCGGTTGCCCCGGATCGTGGCCCGGTTGGTCCGGCCGGCCAAGGTGATACCGGCGCGTGGCTCCGGAGCGCGGGGTAGGCGGTACGGGGTGCCCGCCCGTGGAGTGCCAACTCCCCAAGCCGTCGTCGCACCGGGGCGGCGGGGGGCGAGGTTCAGTTCGGTGGCGGTGTTGCCGGTGACGATCGACCGCTGCGCGCCGACAGTCAACCACTTGCCCAGGTGCCCGTCGGGAAGCCAGTGGGCGCTGGTGTCGACCAGGGACGTGGCCGTGTAGGAGACGGTGCCCCCTCCTCCGGACCAG